>JAIEMN010000083.1 GCA_019752115.1 Gemmatimonadaceae bacterium | reverse complement strand
CCCCGCAACCCGCCAACCCACACGCACCAAAGCACTTATGGGCCAGACGGCGATCCGTGACCGGACACGCCTGACCCCGAACTGATCAGTTCGGGGTTGGGGGTTCTGGGGTTCGGGGTTGATGGGTGGGGAAAAGGAAAAGGCCCGGTCCAAGACCGGGCCTTCTTTCGTTGAGCGCAGGACGCCCTTACTGCATCCCGCCCTGCTTGCTCTTCAGCCACGTCATCGGGATGACGAACAGCGGCGAAAGGAACAGACCAAGCAGAATGTTGATCCAGGTGAGCGCCATGTAGTAGGCGGTCATCCCGAGCGAGGCCCAGATCGTTCCCAGCGTGCCGTGAAATTCCACTGTCGTTCTCCGAGGCGAAGGTCTGGCGCTGGTGGTGCGCCGGATGCGACCAAGAGTAGTCGAGTCGGGCGGTCGATGGTAGGGGGAGATCGCAGGCGGAGGTTGACGTGGCGCGCGGGGTGGGGCATAGCTCCCGTATGCTGACGTTTCCGGACTCGCCGGCCGCCCTGCTCGAGGCCACGCTCGATGTGGCGTTGTCGGGGAGCAGTGGGCCGCTGGTGCTGGCGGTGTCGGGTGGTCTGGATTCGATGGCCCTGATGTACGCGGTCGCGCGCTGGGCGCCCGATCGGATCGCCGCGGTGGCGACCTTTGACCATGGGACCGGGGCCTACGCCACCGAGGCCGCCTCGCTGGTCGCGGCGCAGGCCCGGCGGCTGGGGCTGACGGTCGTGCGTGAGCGCGCCCGCACCGTGGGGCGCACCGAGGCCGCCTGGCGCGACGCGCGCTGGCAGTTCCTCGAGCGGGTGGCCAAGGGGTTCCGGGCCCGCGTGGCCACGGCGCACACCCGCGATGACCAGCTCGAGACCATCGTCATGCGCTTTCTGCGCGGTGCCGGGGCGCGGGGGCTCGCCGCCCTCGCGGCGCCGTCGCCGGTCATCCGGCCGTGGCTCTCCGTCACCCGCGCCGAGCTGGCCGCGTGGGTCGCCGAGGAGCAGATCGCGTATCTGGACGACCCCATGAATACCGACCGGCGGCTGCTGCGGGCGCGGGTCCGGCATGATCTCCTGCCGATGCTCACCGCGGCGCAGCCCAGCTTCGCCGCAGACTGGCTGGCCCTCGGTGAGCGCGCCGCGCAGTGGCGGCGCGATGTGGACCGGTTTCTGGAGCACGAGGGGCTGGTCGTGAGCCCCGACGGCCGGCGCGTGCTCCTGCCCAGCCGCATCCTCGACGACGCCACCCCGGAGGCGCGCGCGGTGCTGTGGCCGGCGATCTGCGCGCGGGCGGGGGTCACGCTCGATGCCACGGGAACTCAGGCGGCGGTGCGGTTTACCACCACGCGTCGACGGGGCGCGCAGTTACCGCTGGCCGGTGGCGCGCTGCTCCTGCGTCGGCGCGAGGGGGCGCACGAGGTGTTCGAAGTGCGCCACCACGCGCCCGCGGGGCCGATGGTGGACTGGCAGGGAACGTCAGATGCGCTGCCGCCTCGATTCGGGCGGTGGCGCTTTCGTCGTCTCGGGGAAGGCGCGCCTTCGGAAGGGGGTGATCCGTGGATGATGGCGTTGCCTGCCGGGAAACCGGTCGTCGTGCGCGCATGGGCACCAGGGGACCGCATCGTCACGGTGGGGGCCCCAGCAGGGCGACGGGTAACACGGTATTTTTCGGAGTCCCGTGTCCCAGTCCCCGACCGACCCTCGTGGCCGGTCGTGCTCATCGATGATGTGCCGGCTTGGGTTCCGGGCGTTTGCTGCGCTGCCGCAGCGCCGTCCCGGCCCGGTCGGTCGGACCTGATCTGGTATCGCTGTGAGCGTGAGCGTGACTGAGAGCAGCACGAGCAAGGTGGACCCGCGCCTCGACGGACGCGCTGTGAAGCGCATCGTCTTCGACGCGCCCACCATCCAGGCCCGCGTCGAGGCGCTGGGTCGGGACATTACCGCCGCCTATCCCGACGGCGATCTGCTCGTGCTGGGGCTGCTCAAGGGCAGTTTCATCTTCCTCAGCGACCTGGTCCGCCACGTCACGCGGCCGCTGCAGGTCGATTTCCTCGTGGCGTCGTCGTACGGCGATGCCATGGAATCGAGCGGCGTGGTCCGCCTCCTCTACGATCCGGAAACGGAATTGGAGGGGAAGCACATTCTATTGGTGGAAGACATCGTCGACTCCGGGCGCACCCTCCAGCGGCTCATCGAGCTGTTGGGAGAGCGCAAGCCGAAGTCGCTCGAGATTTGCGCGTTGCTCCACAAGCACATCGCCGAACATCTGCAGCATCCTACGAAGTTCGTCGGGTTCGACGCGCCACACGAATTCCTGGTCGGGTACGGGCTGGATCATGCCGAGAACTTCCGGCACCTCCCGTACGTGGCCAGTCTGGAGTAACGCGGTCCTCTCATGGCACCCAACATGACGCCCTCGCCCAAGAAGTCGACCAACTGGGCTCGCTGGTCCAAGACGCTCTCGTTCTGGATCCTCGTGATCCTGATTCCGGTCGCGTTCCTGTCCTATGGCAACGGCCGCGAGCCGGTGGCCCCGGACATCTCGCTCACCGATTACCGCGCACAGCTCGAGGCCGGCAACATCAAGGCGGTCTCGTTCCAGTCGGATAACGTCATTGCCGGGCAGTTCAATCAGAAGGTGAAGGTGCCCGGCGGGCGTGAAGTGAGCCGCTTCAACGTGCGCCTGGTGCCGGGCTCGGCGCCGGACGAACAGAAGCTGCTCTATGCCCGCAACGTGCGCGTGTCGGTGCAGGAGCCGCGCGCCAACTTCGGCAGCCTCATCGTCACGATGCTGCCGTACATCCTGCTCATCGGCTTCTGGATCTTCCTGTTCCGCCAGATGCAGGCCGGTGGCAACAAGGCGTTCTCCTTCGGCAAGTCCAAGGCGAAGCTGCTGAGCGGCGACACCCCCAAGGTGACGTTCGCCGATGTGGCCGGTGCCGACGAAGCCAAGGTCGAGCTCCAGGAAATCATCGAATTCCTGAAGGACCCGCAGAAGTTCACCAAGCTCGGCGGTCGCCTCCCCAAGGGCGCGCTGCTGGTGGGTCCGCCGGGTACCGGCAAGACGCTGCTCGCTAAGGCCGTGGCTGGTGAGGCCGGCCGTCCGTTCTTCTCGATGTCCGGGTCCGACTTCGTCGAAATGTTCGTCGGCGTCGGTGCCTCGCGCGTGCGCGATCTGTTCGAGCAGGGCAAGGCGCATGCGCCGTGCATCATCTTCATCGACGAAATCGACGCCGTGGGCCGTCATCGCGGCGCCGGGCTCGGTGGCGGGCATGATGAGCGCGAGCAGACGCTCAATCAGCTGCTCGTCGAGATGGACGGCTTCGAATCGAACGACGGTGTCATCCTGATCGCCGCCACGAACCGCCCCGACGTGCTCGACCCCGCGCTGCTGCGCCCGGGCCGCTTCGACCGCCAGATCGTGGTTGATGCGCCGGACCTCCGTGGCCGCGAGGGCATCCTCAAGGTGCATCTGCGCAACAAGCCCATCGCCGACGACGTGAGCGTCACGGCGCTCGCGCGTGGCACCCCGGGCATGGCCGGCGCGGATCTCGCGAACCTCGTGAACGAAGGCGCGCTGCTCGCGGCGCGCAAGAATCACGAGAAGATCTACATGAGCGATCTCGAGGAAGCGAAGGATCGCGTCATGCTCGGTGCGGAGCGCAAGTCGCTGGTCATGAAGGACGAGGAGCGCCGGCTCACGGCGTTCCACGAGGCGGGGCACGCCGTCTGCGCCATGATGGTCGCCGGCAACGATCCGCTCCATAAGGTCACCATCGTGCCGCGTGGCCGCGCGCTCGGTATCGCGTTCACGCTCCCCGAAGACGATCGCGTGTCGGTGACGCGCGAACAGCTCGAGGCGCGGCTCGTGATGGCGTACGGCGGGCGGGCCGCCGAAGAGATCGTCTTCGGCCACAACCGCGTGACGACCGGCGCTGCGAGCGACATCCAGCAGGCCACCAGCATCGCGCGTCGCTACGTGACGCAGTGGGGGCTGTCGGATTCCATCGGCCCGATCCTCGTGGGCGACAACGAGCAGGAACTCTTCCTCGGCCGCGAGATCCAGTCGCGCCGCGAAGTCTCCGAGCAGACGGCGCAGCTGGTGGACGGCGAAGTGAAGCGCGTGGCGACGCAGGCCCACCAGCGGGCGGTGGCGGTGCTCAATGAGCATCGCGCGCTGCTCGATGCGGTGGCGACC
The DNA here is from genome assembly GCA_019752115.1 of Gemmatimonadaceae bacterium. NCBI lineage: Bacteria > Pseudomonadati > Gemmatimonadota > Gemmatimonadia > Gemmatimonadales > Gemmatimonadaceae > Gemmatimonadaceae bacterium. The sequence continues at coordinate 21,669 of JAIEMN010000083.1, read as the reverse complement.
AACCTGCTCGAGCGCGAAACGCTGAGCCGCGAAGACATCCTGCTGCTCAAGGACGGCAAGCCGCTGCCGCCGCGCACGGGCCCGGACTTCCCGCCGCCGGCGCCGCCGGCCGCGATGCCGACGCCGGCGCCGACGAGCCGCCCGATCACGCCGCCGCTCCTCGGTGGCCCTGAGGTCGCGCCGGCCTGAGTTGAAGCGCCGTCCGCGTTTTCACGTCCCAACCCCCATCGTCGCCGCACTCGTGGCGACGATGGTGCTTTTGGGCACCTATCTCGCCACCGCCGCTCCCGATCTCACGTTCTGGGACGCGTCGGAGTTCATTGCCGCCGCGCACACCCTCGGCATTCCGCATCCGCCGGGAACGCCGGTGTGGGTGCTGCTGGGCAAAGTGGCGACGCTCCTCTTCAGTCAGACGACGCCGCCGCGCGCGGTGACACTGCTGTCGGTGTGGGCCGCGGCGCTCACCGGCGGTCTGAGTGCGTGGCTTGCGGCCCGCTGGGTTGGCGGACGCGGGGCCGTGGTCGCGGCGGTCATTGCCGGCACCACCTACAGCATCTGGCTCAATGCCACCGAGAGCGAGGTCTACGCGGTGGCGCTCCTCGTGAGCGTCGCCATGCTCGCGGCGGGCGAGTGGGCCGGGCGACCCGATGCCAGCGACACACAGCGCGAGCGCGGCCGCGCGCTCATCGCCTTTCTCGTGGGGCTCGCGGTCCCGCTGCATCTGTCGGTGCTGGTGGCGCTCCCCGCCGCCATCGCCTTCGCCTGGGGTGGAGCGCGGCCGCGCCCGCGCGAGCTGCTCGCATGGGGCGCCCTCGCGGCGCTCGGCTTTTCGGCGGTGGCGCTTCTACCGCTCTTCTCGGCGAACGGGCCGATGATGGACTCGGGGCACCCGGTCACGCTGCGGGCCCTCCTCGCGGTGCTGCGCCGCGAGCAGTATCAGGTGGCCGGCCTCTGGCCGCGCCTGGCGCCGCTCTGGCTGCAGTTGGGGAACGTCTTTCAGTGGGCCGACTGGCAATTTGCCTTTGGCGCGCATCCGTTCACGACCCCGTCGCTGGCCCGCACGAGCGTGACGGTCGTCTTCGCCCTGCTGGGCGCACTCGGGCTGCGGGCGCTGTACGCGCATGAGGCGCGTGTGGCGCGCGCGATGGCGCTCCTGCTGCTCAGCGGCACGTTCGGGGTGGCGCTGTGGCTCAACATGCGGGCGGGGCCAAGCTTCGGCGCGGGCGTGCTGCCGGCCGGGGCAACGCACGAGGCCCGTGAACGCGATTACTTCTTCGTCCTTGGCTTCTGGGCCTGGGGGATGCTCGCCGGCGTCGGAGCGGCCTCGTTGTCGTTGCGACTGCGTGAACGCTTCCCGCTGCCGGTCGCGCTGCTGCCGCTGCTCGTCGCGCTCGTCCCCCTCTTCGCGAATCGACCGGTGGTCGATCGCACCGGTGAACCGGTCGCCACGCTGCCGCGCACCTATGCCCGGCTGCTGCTCGATGGGATGCCGCCCAACGGCGTGCTGCTGGCCGGGGGCGACAATGACACGTTCCCCATGTGGTACCTGCAGCAGGTGGAGGAGCGGCGCCCCGATGTCACGGTCGTGACGGTCCCGCTGCTCGGCGCACCGTGGTATCGCGCGGAGCTGGTGCGACGCGGGCTGTTGGCGCCGGAAGCCGTGGCGGCGTGGCCTGGCCTGAGCTCGGCGCTCGCGTCGCTCACCATCCGGGCCACTCAGCAGCGGCGCCCGATCCGGGTAAGCACCATGCTGGATCGGCGCGACCGACTGGCCGCGGCGCCGCGCGTGGGGTGGGCACTCGAGGGACTCGTCTGGCGCGCCGACACCACGCTCGGCGCCGGCCGTACGGGGCTCGACCTTGCCGCGCTTCGGCGAGCGAACGGGCAGGTCCCGCGCTCCGCGCTCACGGCGCTTCCGCCGGGCGGGGATCCCGCCGCGGCGCTCGTGCAAACCCTGCTGCGTTGCACCGCCGTGACGGACCTCGCAGATACTCTCCTTGTGTCGGGGTGCGGAGGGATCTAACCTTATGTGCTATGCCAATTTCCGACCCTGTTGCGACTGCAGTTCGTGAGGCCGTTCTCGAGGTGCGGGAACGCATCGCGGCGGCTCGCGCACGGGGGGGCCACGGGCAGGACGTGACGTTGGTGGCGGTGACCAAAACGCACGGGCCCGAGGCCGTGGAAGCGGCCTGGGCGGCAGGTGTCACCGACGTTGGCGAGAACAAGGTGCAGGAAGCCGAGGGCAAGATGGCGCTCGTCACGGCACCGGTTCGCTGGCATCTCATCGGTCATCTGCAGCGCAACAAGGCCAAGCACGCCCTCGCCTTCTCCCTGGTCCACAGCCTCGACAGCGAGCGCTTGGCCAGCGCGCTGCACGATGCCGCGGTGGCCAAGGGCGCGGTGCTCGACGTGCTGCTGCAGGTCAACGTGAGTGGGGAAGCCACGAAGGGCGGCATCGCGCCCGCCGATGTCCCGGCGGTCGCGGAGCGGTTGCATGGCCTGCCACAGCTGCGGGTGCGTGGGGCCATGACGATGGCGCCATTCGAGGCCACCGAGACGGAGCTCCGGCAAGTGTTCCGCGGGGCGCGACAGATGCGCGACGCACTCCGTGCGGCGGGGCATCCGGCGGAGTGGTTGAGCATGGGAATGTCGGGCGATTACGAGATCGCCGTGGAAGAAGGGGCGACGCACGTGCGCCTGGGGACCGTGCTGTTCGGCAGTCGAACCTGAAGAGACCACTGGATCATGGCTGACGGCGGCTTTCACCTGACCGCGCTGGATGTTCGGCGCTACGACTTCGGCAACGCGCTGCGGGGCTACGATCGCGCGCGCGTCGATCAGTTCCGCGAGCAGGTGGCGGAGGAGCTGGAGCGGCTGACGCGCCAGTTGCAGGAGCTCGAAACCGAAGCCCGCGTGGCGCGCGAGCAGCTCAAGGGCTTTCAGGAGCGCGACAAGGCCATCAACGAAGCGCTGGTCAGCGCGCAGCAGTTGCGCGCGGAAATTCGTGAGCAGGCGGAACGCGAAGCCCAGCTCCTCCTGCGCGAGGCGCAAGCGGAGTCCGAGAAGCAGATGACCGCCGTGCGCGACGAGATTCGCCGGGCGGAAGAAGAGCTGCAGTCGCTCTGGCGGACGCGCCGCGCGTTTCTCGCGCAGCTGCGTCATCAGCTCGAGCGCCAGCTCACCGAACTGAACTCGGCCGAATCGGAACCGGTGCCGACCATTGTCACCCCGCGTGCCTCGGGCGCGCTCAACGTGACCGATCCGGCCGCCGTCGCCAAGGAAGTGCGCGAGCTGCCTCCCCGGCCGGCGCTACCGACGCCGTCCTGGCTCGACATCGTGGAGGATGACGCCAAGTGACGATCACGCCCGGATCGCGCCCGCAGTTGCAGTACACGCAGGAGCACACGCAGGTCGGGCTGTCGCACCCGGCGCTGGGGCTGCATGCGCGCGAGCGTATCGAAGCGTGCGCGCAGGCGATTCGCGCCCGCTTCGCCAAACCGGTCGATGTGGCGATCATCCTCGGCACCGGCCTCGGTGGCCTCGCCGAAGAGATCCAGGTCGAGCAGGTCATCGACTACGGGGAGTTGCCCAACTTCCCGCTGTCCACCGTGGAGTCGCACAAGGGGCGGCTGCTCTGCGGCACGCTCGGTGGCAAGACGGTTGTGGCGATGCAGGGGCGCTTTCACCGCTACGAAGGCTACACGCTGCAGCAGGTCACCTTCCCGGTGCGCGTGCTGCGGGCGCTCGGCGCTGAGACGCTGATCGTGAGCAATGCCTGTGGGGGCATGCACCCGCTGTGGCAGCCCGGTGATCTCATGCTCATCGCCGATCACATCAACCTGCTGGGCGACAACCCGCTCATCGGGCCGAACGACGAAACGCTCGGGCCGCGCTTCCCCGACATGAGCGAGCCGTACGACACCACGTTGCGCCGCCATGCCCGCGAGGCCGCGCAGGCGGCCGGCGTGCCGCTGCGCGAGGGCGTGTATGTGGCGGTGCAGGGGCCCAACCTCGAAACGCGTGCCGAGTACCGGTTCCTGCGCGGTATCGGTGCCGATGTCGTGGGGATGTCCACGGTGCCCGAAGTGATCGTGGCGGTGCACGGCGGCATGCGTGTGCTGGGGCTCTCCATCATCACCGACCAGTGCCTGCCGGACGCCCTCGAGCCGGCCAGCCTCGATCAGATCATCGGCGTGGCGCGCCGCGCTGAACCCGGCCTGAGTGCCGTGGTGAAGGGCGTGCTGGCGCGCCTGTAATCGCCTGCGTCACCCGACGCCTCGCTTTCCCGTTGCTTTCGCGTTCATGACCGCACCGCAGGATACCGTCCGTTACCCGTTGCTCGCCGATACCACCGCCGATGATCTCGAGCGGGGGGTGCTGGCGCGTTGGGAGTCCGAGCAGCTCTTCGAGCAGACGCTGCATGCGCACGCCGGCGCCAAGCCGTTCGTGTTCTTCGAGGGGCCGCCGACGGCCAACGGCCGTCCGGGTATTCACCACGTCTTTGCGCGCACCATCAAGGACCTCTTCTGCCGCCACCGCGCGATGCAGGGGTACTACGTGCCGCGCAAGGCCGGCTGGGACACGCACGGCCTGCCGGTCGAGATCGAGGTCGAGAAGGAGCTGCAGCGCGAGGAAGCGGAGCGCCGTGGCGTCGATCCCAGCGAGATCGCCAAGCTCGGCGGCAAGCAGCTCATCGAACAGGTGGGCGTGGCGGAGTTCAATCGCCGCTGCCGCGAGAGCGTGTGGAAGTATCGCGGCGAGTGGGAAGACCTCTCCAAGCGCATCGGCTACTGGCTCAACTACGGCGACCCATACGTCACCTACGAGCACGACTTCGTGGAGAGCGAGTGGTGGGCGCTCAAGACGATGTTCGACAAGGGCCTGCTCTTCAAAGGCCACAAGATTCTTCCGTACTGCGCGCGCTGCGGCACGGCGCTTTCTAGCCACGAAGTGGCGCAGGGCTACGAGGATGTGGAAGATCCGAGCGTCTACGTGGCGCTCGATCTGCTCGACGCCGATGGCAACGCACCGGCGATGCGGCAGCGCATCCTGGTGTGGACGACCACGCCGTGGACGCTCGTGTCGAACACGGCGCTCGCGGTGCATCCCGGTCTGACGTACGCCGAGCTGCGCAAGAAGACCGGCGCCGAGTGGACGATCGTCCTCGCGGAAGCGCGCGTGCCCGGAGTGCTCGGCGGCGACTGGGCCGATCGCTGGGATGTGGTACGCACGATGAGTGGGCGGGACCTGGTGGGCCGTCGCTATCGTCGCCCCCTCGACTGGGTGGCGTATCCGGAAGAGGGCCAGCACGAGATCATCGTCCCCGAAGAGTTCGTATCGGCCGAGGATGGCTCGGGGGTGGTGCACATGGCGCCGGCGTTCGGTGCCGACGACTACGCGGCCGGCCAGCGGCATGGTCTCGCGTTCGTGCAGCCGGTCAACGCGCGCGGCGAGTTCGTCGAGGGCGTCCCCGAAGTGGCGGGGATGTTCGTGAAGAAGGCCGATCCGCGCATCATCGAGGTGCTCAAGGAACGCGATGTGCTCTGGAAGGCGTCGCAGTTCACGCACGCCTATCCGCACTGCTGGCGGTGCGGGACGCCGCTGCTCTACTACGCGCGCGGCTCGTGGTTCGTGCGCACCACGGCGGTGCGCGACGCGCTGCTGCAGCGCAACAGCCTGGTGAACTGGAACCCGAGTGAGATCGGCACCGGTCGCTTTGGCGAGTGGCTCGCCAACAACGTGGACTGGGCCATCTCTCGCGATCGCTATTGGGGCACGCCGCTGCCGGTGTGGATCAACGATGCCGATCCGTCGGAGATGGAGGTCATCGGCAGTTACGCGGAGCTCGCCGCCAAGGTCGGCCGCGCGCTCCCCGACGACTTCGATCCGCACAAGCCGCACATCGACGCGTACACGTGGCCGGCCCCCAGTGGCACCGGCACCATGCGTCGCGTGCCGGAGGTCATCGACACCTGGTTCGACTCGGGGTCGATGAGCTTTGCGCAGTGGCACTACCCGTTTGAAAACCAGGACAAGGTCGCCGCGCAGTTCCCGGCCGACTTCATCTGCGAAGGCGTCGATCAGACGCGCGGCTGGTTCTACTCGCTCATCGCGGTGGCCACCACGCTGGGCGATGCGCTGCCGAACAACGGCGACAATCAGGCCGCGCCGTATCGCAATGTCGTGGTGAACGATCTCGTGCTCGACGCGCAGGGGCAGAAGATGTCCAAGTCGCGTGGCAACGTGGTCAGCCCGTGGGATGTCATGCAGCGCCATGGCGCCGATGCGGTGCGGCTCTTCCTCGTGGCGTCCAGCCAGGTGTGGGTGCCACGCCGCTTCGATGAGAACGCCATCCGCGAAACGGCGGGGCGCTTCCTGCTCACGTTCCGCAACGTCTATAACGGCATCTTCGCGCAGTATGCCAACTTCGGCTGGGCGCCCAGCGCGCAGGATCCGGCCGTGGCCGAGCGTCCCGCGCTCGACCGGTGGATCCTGTCGCGGCTGTCGCGGGTTGAACAGGACGTGAACGCCTCGCTCGACGCCTACGACGCCACCGGCGCCGCGCGGCGCGTGATGCAGTTCATGGATGACGACGTCTCGAAGTGGTATGTGCGCCAGAGCCGGGCGCGCTTCTACGAGGTGGACGGCGCCGACAACCGGGCGGCCTTTGCCACGCTGCACGAGGTGCTCACGGTCGTGTGCCGGCTGCTCGCGCCGTTCGCGCCGTTCATCACCGATGAGGTGCACCGCGCGCTCACCGGCACCTCGGTGCACTTGGCGCCGTACACCCGGCCCACGCCGACGCCGGTCGATGTCACGCTCGAGGCCGCCATGGACGACATCCGGACGCTGACCGGGCTCGGACATGCCGCACGGGATGTCGCCGACGTGAAGGTCCGCCAGCCGCTCCCGGCCATGCAGTGCGTGGTGCCCGGCGATCCGACACCGGTCGCCGCCCTCGGCGCCCTGCTGGCATCCGAGTTGAACGTGAAGCGCGTGGAGTTTGTCACCTCCACCGACAACCTCGTGTCGCTCGAGGCCAAGGCCAATTTCCGCGTGCTGGGCAAGAAGTTCGGGAAGGAGACCCCCCTGGTGGCCGAGGCCGTGCCCACCATGGATGCCGACCGGCTGCGCCGGCTGGCGGCCGGGGAGTCGGTCACGATCGAGGTGGGCGGGGTCGAGCGCTTGATTGCCCCCGAGGACGTCGCCATCATCCGGCGCGCCTCGGGCGCCGCCGTGGTGCAGGAAAACGGCGGCTACGGGGTCGCGCTGGATCCCACCATTACGCCGGAATTGCGGGCGGAAGGGCTGGCCCGCGAGGTCATCAGCCGCATCCAGCGGCTGCGCAAGGAAGCCGGCCTCGCCGTCAGCGACCGCATCGTGGTCGCGGTGGCAGGTGACGAGGAGCTGGAGGGCGCGGTCGCCGCGCATCGCCAGCACATCGCCAGTGAAGTGCTCGCCGAGCGGTTGCTGCTCGGTGGGGAAGCAGGGGCCTCCTTCGCCGGTACCGGCGACAGCGGCCCGTGGACCGTAACGCAGGCAGGGGACGTCGATGGACGCGCCCTGCGCCTCGCGCTCACCAAGGAAGGGTCGTGATGGCCGAATCGAAGACGGCGTCCACCAAGGACGCGAAGAAGCCGAAGCCGATGCCCAAGAAGCAGCTGCAGCATTTCGAAAAGCGGCTGCTGGAGGAGCGCAAGCGGGTGCTCAAGGAGCTCGGCCATCACGCCGAAACGATCGGCCCGAATGGCGAAGTGAACGACGGCGACAACAGCGCCTACTCGTTCCACATGGCCGATCAGGGGACCGACGCGATGGAGCGCGAGAAGGCGTTCCTCTTCGCCTCGAAGGAAGGGCGCTTCCTGTGGCACATCGATCAGGCGCTGCGTCGCCTGTACAAGGCGCCGGAAACGTTCGGCAAGTGCCACCAGTGTGGCGAAGACATCGCGTTCGAGCGCCTCGACGCGCTGCCGAATGCGCGCTACTGCATCGCGTGCAAGCAGCGCGAGGAAGACACCAAGAAGGGCTGACGTGAAGGTCATTGTCGCCCTGCCGGTGGTGCTTGGCATCGTCATTCTCGACCTCATCACGAAGGCGGTCGCGGTGGCGGTGCTGGCGCCGTCGGGGATGCCGAACCCGGTGTTCGGCGAGTGGTTCCGCTTCGCGCTGGTCTACAATCCAGGCGCGGCCTTTGGGCTGCACCTGGGGCAGTACTCGCGCTGGATCTTCATGGCGCTCACCGCCGGCGCGCTCGTGATTCTGTGGCGCCTCTATCGGGAGGCGGAGGATACCGACTTCCGACGCGTACTCGCGGTCTCGCTGGTCGCGGCGGGCGCCATCGGCAACGTGATCGACCGCATCCGGTCCGATCTCGGCGTCGTGGACTTCATCGACGTGGGCATCGGCGCGAACCGGTGGCCCACCTTCAACGTGGCCGACATCGCCGTGACCACGGGCGCGTTTCTGCTCGCCTGGGTGCTCTGGGGTGACGACCGGCAGGCGGCCCTGGCGGCGACGTCGCCCGGCGCCGGCTCTTCTGATTCGAGTGACCGCACGGCATGACGGCCATGAACCCCCACGCGCGCGCGGCCACCGCGAGCGCGGTCATCAACGATGTGCCGGTCGCGGCGTCCCAGCCGCGCTTCTGGATCATCGTGGCCGTGGTGATCGCCGCGGACTTCGTGAGCAAGCTGCTGGCGATGGAGTATCTCGCGCCGCGGCACATCCCGCACCGCATCATCGGTGACGTCGTGCGCTTCACGCTGGCGTTCAATCCCGGTGCGGCGTTCGGCATGCACCTGGGGCCGGCATCGCGGTGGATCTTCGCCACGCTCAGCGTGATCATCGTGGCGGTACTCATCAAGGCCACGCTGGACCTGACGCGCATCTCGAAGATTGCCGCGTTCGGCGTGCCGGTGGTGGTGGGGGGCGCGATCGGCAACCTCCTCGACCGCATCCGCCTGCGCGACGGCGTGGTGGACTTCATCGACATCGGCATCGGTGACGTGCGCTTCTGGACGTTCAATGTGGCCGATACCGCGGTCACGATCGGCGCGGCGTGTCTGGTCATCGCGCTCTGGCAGCAGGATTTGGCGCAGACGCGCGAGAGTGCGGAGATGAATGACAAGCGGCGATGACCTTCGCGGCGGGGGCGCGGAGGGGCGGTCGCTGCGCTTCGCTGGCGCGGACGCGGACATCGGCGAGCGGTTGGACCTTCTCGTGGCGCGGCGCGCCGAGCTGTCGCGTACGCAGGCGGCGACGCTCATTGCGAACGGCCACGTGACGGTGAGCGGGCGGCGCGAGAAAGCGTCGTACCGCGTCGAAGCGGGCGATGACATCGCGGTGGTGATTCCGACGCCGCCCGGGCGGGAGATCGTGCCGGAGCAGATTCCGCTCGATATCGTCTACGAAGACGAGCATCTGCTGGTCGTGGACAAGGCGGCGGGCATGGTGGTGCACCCGGCGCCGGGGAACTGGACCGGCACGCTGGTGAATGCGCTCATCGGGCGCGGAGAGCCGCTGGCCGAAGGCGGGGGCGAGGAGCGGGCCGGGCTGGTGCACCGGCTCGACAAGGACACGAGCGGGCTGCTCGTGGTGGCCAAGACCGATGCCTCGCACCGGATCCTGAGCACGGCGCTCGCGGCGCGGCAGGTCACGCGCCGTTACGTGGCGGTCTCGTGGGGTCACCTCAAGGACGACCATCTCACCGTGGATGCGCCGCTGGCCCGTGACCCCCGAGACCGGACGCGCATGGCAGTCGTCCAGACGGGGAAGGCCGCACGAACGGATTTCGTGCGACTGGCCCGCTTCGACAGTGTGGACCTGCTGCGCGCGCACCTCCATTCGGGGCGCACGCATCAGATCCGCGTGCATCTGGCGAGCGTGGGCCATCCCGTCATTGGGGATGACACCTATGGCGGGGGCGGGGGGCGCAAGTTGGCCGCGCTGCCTCCGCGTCGCCATTTCCTGCATGCGGCCTGGCTCCGCTTCAAGCACCCGGTCTCGGGTGCCCTCGTGGATCTGCGCTCGCCCCTGCCACCCGACCTGCGGCAGTCGCTCGCGGTCCTGAGTGCGATGCCGGAGCTCGCCTCGCACCAGGACCCGCTCGATGTCTTCGGATTCTACCAGGCCGACTAGCGCTGCTGCGGAACCGCCCGCCGATCCCCATCCGGGACCGGACGCGGGTGATGAGGAATTGCCGCCCCAGTGGCTGGTCGTGCGCTCGGGGCTTGGACGCTACGGGATTCCCATCGAGCAGGTAACTGAAGTCGTGCGCCCGGACGGGCTGATGGCCGTCCCCGGCACGCCGCCCATTCAGGCGGGCATCGTCAACGTCCGGGGCGCAATCGTCACGGTGCTGGACCTGCGGGCGCTCCTCACCGGAGAGCGTGCCGTCACGCCGGGGTCAATCGTCCTTATCGAGCACGGTGCGCGCCCGGTGGGGCTCACCGTGGATGCCGTGCACGACGTGCGCGTGACCGGTGATGAGGCTTCCGCGGGCCATGTCGAGCTCCTCGATGCGGCGCAGCTGGTAGCCGGACACCTGCATTCAGCCGAGGAGAGGGAACGGTGAGCCGAACGGTACTGATCTGCGACGACGCCATCTTCATGCGCACCATGGTGGGGGACATCCTCACGCAGGCGGGCTTCGAAGTGGTGGGCGAGGCGGAAACCGGTGTGCAGGCCGTTGAGCGCTATCGCGAGCTGCGCCCCGATCTCGTCACGATGGACATCGTGATGCCCGACATGGGCGGCATCGATGCCGTGCGCGAGATCACCAAGCATGACCCGCAGGCGCGCATCCTCATGTGCAGCGCGATGGGGCAGCAGGCGCTCGTCGTCGAGGCGATTCAGGCCGGCGCGAAGGACTTCGTGGTGAAGCCCTTCCAGCCGAGCCGCGTGCTCGAAGCCGTCAACCGCGTGCTCACCGCGGCGTAAGCCGCGGCGCACGAGCGGCTCCCCACGCTCCCCGGTCCGGCCATGTCCGCCACGCGCGACGCCGGCAAGTACGCGGCGCTCTTCCACGCCGAAGCGCGCGAGCATCTCGACGCCATCGATGCCGCGCTGCTCGCGCTCGAGCAGGCGCCGAATGCCGATGGCGCCGCCGAGCAGATCGCCACGGTCTTTCGCGGCATGCACACCATCAAGGGGATGGCGGCCGCGATGGGGTACACCGCGGTGGAGCGGCTCGCGCACGCACTCGAAGGGCGCTGCGAACCCGTCCGCCATGGCGACGAAGCGCTCGGCGCCACCCTCGTGTCGCTACTGCTCGAAGGGACCGAGGCCCTGCGCACGAGCATCACCGACGCCGCCGGCGGGGTCACCGCGCTGACCCCCGCGATCGAGGCGCTGTTGGCGCGCCTCAAGCCGGCAGAGCGCGTGAGCGGCATCGCGGCCCTCATGAACGCGATGCCGTCGCCGGAGACCGTGCAGCCGCGCGAGGCCGGCAGTGCAGAGCACGGGCTGCGGCTGGTGGAGGTCGCCCTCACCAGCGACTGTCCTCTCAAGGGCGTGCGCGCGATGATCGTGCTCACCAAGCTGCGGGCCGTGGGCACGGTACAGCGCACGACGCCACCGCTCGAGCAGTGGCAGGACGCGCACTTCGAAGGCGTGTTTGCCGTGGCGCTCAAGAGCCCGATTGCCGATGCCGATCTGGCGGCTGCCGTCACGAGTGCCGGCGAAGTCGCCCGCGTGGTGGTGCGCGATCCGGAGCAGGACGCGAAGAGCACGAAAGGCCGACGGGCAAAGGCGGCGCCGGTGGCCCCGACGGTCACGCGGACCGTGCGGCTCGACGCGCGGCGGCTCGATACGCTGCTCGAACTCGTGGGCGAACTCGTCATCACCCGCGATCGCCTGACGCGACTCGTGGACGGCATGGCGCACCCCGATCGCGCCGTGCAACGCACGGCCCGCGATACCGCGCGCCTCGTGAGTGCGCTGCAGGCCGAAGTGCTGCAGGCGCGTCTGCTGCCGGCCTCGGATGTGTTTGACCGCTTCCCGCGCCTGGTGCGCGACGTAGCGCGCGAACTGGGCAAGGAAGTGAGCTTCGTGGTGGAAGGCCGCGAACTCGAATTGGATCGCTCGCTGCTCGATGCGGTGGGGGATCCCATTCTGCATCTCCTGCGGAATGCGCTCGATCACGGCATCGAGCCCCCCGACGAGCGCCGCGCGCGCGGCAAGGCGCCTGCCGGCACGCTCGTGCTGCGCGCCGTGCGCGAGCGGTCGAATGTGCGCATCGAGGTGCGCGACGACGGGCGTGGGATCGATCGCGAGGCGGTGCTCGCCCGGGCCAAGGCCCACGGCCTGCTGGCCGAGTCCGTGCCGGCGCTCGATGATCATGAGCTGCTCCGCGTGATCGCGCATCCCGGACTCAGCACCGCCAAGACGATCACCACGCTCTCCGGGCGTGGCGTAGGCGTGGATGTGGTGAACACCCGCGTGCGCGCGCTCGGGGGGCAGCTGGCCCTCGAGTCCGTACCGGGGCAGGGGACCGTGTTCACCTTGCGGGTGCCGGTCACGATCGCGATCGCCCGCGCCCTGTTGGTGGAGGTCCAGGGGCGAATTTTTGCGATCCCCGCGGTGCACGTGGAGGAGTGTCTCGCCTATCACGACAGCCTGCAGGTGCATCACGCGGCGGGAGCCGCCGTCACCATCCGTGACGAGGTTGTTCCGCTCGTGGCGCTTGATGAACGATTCGGGCTGGCTCCGTCGTCAGCCTCTCGAGGGACCGAGGAGCAGCACTTGGCGATCGTCGAGCTGGGCGGCAAACGGGCCGCCCTGCGCGTCGACTCGCTCGTGGCGCAGCAGGACATCGTGGTGAAGCCGCTCGATCAGGTGCGCGGCGCGACCCCGTGGTTCAGTGGTGCCACCGTGCTGGGCGATGGCCGCCTGGCTCTGATCCTCGACGCCGCCAGCCTGCTCTGATGCCGATCATGCCCGCTCTCCATACGCTCAAGCACATTCAGCTCGACGCCCTGCGCGAGACGGCAAACATCGGCGCCGGCCACGCGGCCACGGCGCTGTCGCAGATGACGGGGAGCACCATCATGATCAAGGTGCCCGCCATCAGCATTGCCGGCGTGAGCGATCTGCCGGCCCAGTTCCAGCCAGCCGATGAGCCGGTCGCCGCGGTGTTCATGCACATGCTGGGCGATCTCACCGGCCGCACGCTGCTGATCTTCCCGAAGCCCACCGTCATGCGACTGGCCGAGCTCATGCTCCGCCGTCCCATCGGGTCGTCGGTGGCGTTCAGCGAGCTTGAGACGTCGGCGATCAAGGAAACGGGGAATATCCTGAGCGGCGCCTACATGAACGCGCTCAGCGACTTCCTGGGGATGCTGCTGCTGCCGTCGCCCCCGTCGATGGTCATCGACATGTCCTCGGCGGTCCTGGAGAGTGTCTTCGGCGAAGTGGCCGATGGCGGCGAGCGGGTGCTCTGCGTGGAGAGCGAGTTCATGCTCACCGAGCTCGATCAGACGCTGCGCGGCTTCTTCCTGCTGCTCCCCGACCCCGCGTCGCTGCAGGTGATGCTCCGCGCCCTGCGCCTGGCCTGAGCCGGAGCGCCATCGTGCTGCGGTCTCCCGCACCGAACACGCCGCCGACCGCCGGACGCGACGTCGAGCTGCTCCGGGCGATGCTCGCGCGCGTGGACCAGCACGACCCCGGGGCGTTCAACAATCTTGGCGTGCTGTATCACACTCGCGGGTTGCATGCCGAGGCCGTGGAGGCATTTCGCCGGGCCCTCGCCATTGATCCCCGGATGCGCACTGCTGCCCGCAATCTGGAGATCGCTGCCGCGCAGCCCGGGGCCTGCGAGGCCCGCCTGGCCGAACTGGCCAGTCGGCTGGCCACCGATCCGGATGATCGCGAGGCGCTGCTCGAGCGCGCGCGGCTGTCGCGCCTCATGGGGCGGCGCGAGGCTGCGCGGCATCAGCTCGACGCGCTGATCGCCGAGGATCCCGATGATGCCGCCGCCCTCTTCGAGCGCGCGCTGGTGGAGCAGCGCGAAGGCGACCTGCGCAAGGCGCAGCGGTGGCTCGAGCGGGCGGTGAACGCCGGGGCCGGCCACGATGCGGCGCTGTTGCTCGCCGAAGTGCTCTATCAGCGCGGGCAGAACGAGCAGGCGCTCGAGGCGGTCGAGGCGCTCCTCGTCGAGCAGCCCGCACTCGCCGACGCCCATCGACTGCGTGGCTTCGTGCTCGGCGACATGGGGCACCACGACGAGGCGCTGGCCGCCGCCCGACAGGCCGCCGCGCTCAATCCGGCCCTCGACACGCTCGACGGCGATCTCGCGCTGGCGGCTGATCACGCGGGCCCGTCGGTGGCCGCCGTCATGGCCGTGGAGTCGGAAGCGACGCTCGCGCATTACGGACTCGGGCTCGCCTTCCGGCAGCGCGGGTACTTTCGCGAGGCGCGCCGCGAGTTCGACCGCGCCGCCGCCCAGGGCGAAGACGCGCGGCTCGTGTCGCACGCGCTCGCCGAACTCGATCTGATCGACGGGGACGCCGCGTCCGCCCGTGCCCGGTATCGCGCGCTGCTCGATCAGGAGGAGACGGCGCGCTGGTGGAACGAGCACGGTGTCGCCTGTCATCAGGCGGGTGATCTCGCGGCCGCAGCCGAGTCGTATCGGCGGGCGCTGTTCGTGGATGCCCGCGACGCGCTGGCGTACAACAACCTCGGCGTGGCGCTGGCCGACACGGGTGATGCGGTCGCGGCCCGTGAAGCCTTTACGCGCGCCGCGGAGCTCGAGCCCGCGCTCGTGCTGGCGCGGCTCAATCTCGCGCGCGCCCTCGCGCAGGGCGGCGAGGTTCTCGCCGCGCTGTCGCTGCTCAAGGAGCTGGTGATGTTCCGGCCGCGCGAGGCCGACGCCTGGCATACCATGGGCGTCATTTTGGTGCAGCGCCAACGCCCGGCCGACGCCCGGGAAGCGTTCCTCAAGGCGATTGAACAGCGCCCGACGCACGCCGAGGCGCGCTTTGCGCTCGCGCAGGTGCTGGCCGATCTCGGCGATCACGAAGGCGCCGCACGCGAAACGCAGCAGGCGCTGGGCATCGCGTCGTATCGCGCCGAGGTGCGGCTCGCGGTGGGGATCGCACTGCAGCTCGAGTGTCCCGATGCGGTGGGGGCGGTGGACTTGCTGCGCGTGGCCGGCGGGACGCCGCTCGCGGGCGTGCCGATCGAAGAGACCGCACTCGACACGCTGCTCCCCGAGGCCGCGCACGACTCGGCCGTGCTGAGCGACGCCGAGCGGGCGGCGCGCAGTTGCGAGCAGGCCGATGACTTCGCGATGCGCACGCTGCACGGGGAGGCGGTGGAGCGCTATCGCGAAGCCCGCGAGCGCGTGGAGGGCCAGCCGGCCCACGCCGCGCTGTGGCGCCGGGCGGCGGTGGGCGAGGCGCGTTCACTCTGCCTGCTGCAGCGCGCGCATCTGGCGCGGCGCCTGCTCGAGACGCTCGTGGCCGAGACGCCCGACGATCCCGAGGTGTGCGCCCTGCACGCCGCCGCGCTGCTCGCCGCCGAAGAGGGGCGGGACATGGTGCGCGGGGCGCTCTTCCGCGTGTTGCGACAGGACGTGGCGAGCGCCGCCCTGCTGCACTTCGCCGGCGATGTCGCGCTGGGGCTCGACGACAGCGGGCTCGCGATGGCGTTCTTCCGCCGCGCGCTGGCACTCGACCCGTCGCGGCCGTCGCCCCGCGTCGCGATCGCGCGCCTGCTGCGCGAGCGGGGCGATCTGCTCGCCGCGCGCCTCGAACTGGTGGCGGCGCTCACCGCCGCCCCCGAGTGGCGTGACGCCCTGCTCGAACTCGCCCGCCTGCATCGCGAGGCCCATCGCCTCGTCGAGGCGCGCCAGGTGCTCGTGGGCCATCTCGCCCGCGTGCCCACCGACATCGATGCGCTCGCGCTGCTGGCGGAGGTGCTCGTCTACGAAGAGCGTGATACCGACGCGCGCATCGTCGTCGATCGCGTGCTGCGGCACGACCCGGCCAACGGGGCGGCGCGCTGGTACGACGGGTTGCTGCACGTCAATCGCGGGCGGCTGCGCGATGCGCAGGCGCAGTGGATGTCGCTCGCCTCGGATGATGCGGTGGCGCCCACGTGGCGCGGCCGCGCGAAGGACGCGCTGGCGCGGCTCCAGCAGACGGTCGCGGAGGACGAGACGTCCTTCGTGCACGTGGCCTGAGGTGATGACGATGCGCGCGCCCTCTCTGAGCATCGAAGGCCGGATCCGCGATCTCGGGCTCGGCGAGGTCTTTCAGCTGCTGTCTCGCGGGCGCAAGACCGGGACGTTGCACTGTGAGGCCCCGCTGCTCAGTCGGGAAGCGCGGATCGGGTTCGTGCAGGGCGTCATCGTGGACGCGGATGTCGCCGCCATGGGCCAGCGGTCGGCGGGCGAGGCGCGCCCCGCACCGGCGCCGCGCGAGATCGAGGAAGCGGCGCTCGACGTCCTCTGCTGGAAGGACGGGACCTTCCGGTTCCTCCCCACCGAGCCGCCGGCCTCGCGCGTGCGGCTGGCGGCGGAGCCGTTGCTGATTGAGGCCGCGCAGCGGGCCATCGTGTGGGACCGCATCGAAGCGCTCGTCCCGCACGCGCGGGTCGTGCCGGCCTTTGAAGATCTGGAGCCCGGGCAACTCCCCGAATTGCGCCTCACGCCGGCCCAGTGGGAAGTGCTGGCGCATGTGGACGGCGAACGGGACCTCGTGGCGCTTGCCACGGTGCTGCAGCGCGAGTTCTCGGACGTCGCCGAGCAGGTGCACGATCTCATCGCCATCGGGCTGCTGACCGTGCGCGAGACCCCGGTGGCCCCCCGTCGGAACCCGACGCCGCCCACGAATGCGGTCGTGCCCTCCCTGGAGGACCTCTGGGTCCCCGATCGCTACAGCGGCGGGGTCATTCGCATGCCGGGCGAGGCAGAGCAGGCGATTGACGCGATCTTCGATCCGGTGCAGGTCGGCGTGCTGACCCCCGAGGGCCTGCCGGCGCTGGAACTGCCGCCCAACGCGATCGCCGACGGCGTGCCGGAGCCGGCGCGGTCTCGAAGTGTGACGCCTGGCGCAGATCCTGCCGTTGCCACGACTGCCGCTGAGCCGTCTGTGAGACGGGAGCAGGTCGCGGACGCCGAGTGGGAGTCGTCTGCGCCAGGGGCAGGTCGTGCGTGGTGCCGGGAGGGTGACGAACGGCTCCGGCACGGTGACCTGCTGGGCGCAGTCTCCTGCTGGGAGGCCGCGATTGGCGCCGGGGTCCCCGATGAGGATGCGGAGCGCCTCCGCGAAGTCATCGCACTGGCCACGCGCTTGCACGCCCTCGTGCCGATCTGAGCGCGATCGGCACCGGCATTCCCACCCGTTCCGACAGGCGGACGGGCGACGCGACACGAGGAGCGGGCGCATGCCCATTGTCGATCACGCCACCCGGCTGATCACCTGCAAACTGGTCTACTACGGCCCGGGACGATCCGGGAAGACGACCAATCTCACCTACCTGCATTCCGCGCTGCCGGGAACGCAGGTGGGCGCGCTCACGTCGCTCGCGACCCGCAACGATCGTACGCTCTTCTTCGATTACCTCCCGGTGGATCTGGGCACCGTGGGGCAGTATCGCGTGCGGTTTCAGCTCTATACCGTCCCGGGGCAGCCGTACTACGCGGCCATTCGCCAGCTCGTGCTGCAGGGCGCCGACGGCATCGCCTTCGTCGCCGACAGTCAGCGCCATCGCTGGGACGACAATCTCGAAAGCCTGCAGGACATGCACGCCAACCTCGCCCAGCATGGCGTGGATGCGCGGACGCTGCCCATCGTGATGCAGTACAACAAGCAGGACCTGCCGCCGTCGCTCGCCGCGTCGGTGGCCGACTTGTCGGTGGCCCTGAACTTCCGCGGCGTGCCTGAATTCGCCGCCGATGCGCTGCAGGGGACCGGGGTCTTCCAGACCCTGCGGTCGCTCGGCACCCAGGTGCTGCGCCGACTCGGTGCCGAAGACGGCACCACCGCGGGCAAGCGCGCCGCGGCGGCCATGCAGACGCCAGCCTATTCCCCGGCACTCGCCGGAGGCGTGGCGGCGTGACCCCCGCGCTGCCGGCGTCGCTCGACGCCACGCTGCGCTTCGACACGTTTGTGGTGGGCGCGTCGAATCGGCTGGCGGCCTCCGCCGCCCGCGCCGTCGCGGACGCCCCGGGCGCCGCCTACAACCCGCTGTTCATCTACGGCGGCTCCGGGCGCGGCAAAACGCACCTGGTGGCGGCGATCGCGCACGCCGCCTGCGAGCAGCAGTCCGAGACGCGGGTCCTCGTGTCGAGCGGTGAGGAAGTCGCCGAGCATCTGCATCGCGCCATTGCGGCCGGTACGCCGGGGGCGTTCCTCGCGCACTACGAGCAGGTGGATCTGCTCATCCTTGACGATGTGCAGTTCCTCACCGGCCAGCGGGAGACGCAGAGCGAGCTGCTGCGGCTGCTCAATCTGCTCCTGCAGCGCGGTCACCAGCTCGTGCTCACGAGCGATCGCCAGCCGCACGAGATCGCGGATGTGGACGAGCGGCTGCTGTCGCGCCTCTCCGGCGGGCTCGTGGTGGATGTCGGCGCCCCCGACTACGAAATGCGCCTCGCCATTCTGCGCAACGTGGCCACCGCGCGCGCGGTGGAGTTCGCCGCCGGGGTCCTCGAGGACGTGGCGCGGCTCCCCTTTGCGAATGTGCGCGAACTCAAGGGCGCGCTCAACAAGCTCACCGCGTATCAGCAGCTCGAGGGCAAGCCGGTGGCCGCCGCCGATGTGCGCGCCGTGCTCGGTGAGCCGCGCGGCGAGCACCGGGTCGATCATCGCATCGGCACGGTGAGTACGCCCACAGCCGCTCCCCGCGTGACTGACCGCATCGAAGCGATCATTCCCGCCGATGCCGACTACGAAGGGTTCATTGCCGACGTCATGCACGAAGTCGAAGCCAAGGTGGAACCCTGGCGCGTGCAGCTCGGCGAAGCGCTCGGGCGCTGGCGCCAACACGGTTACAACGTGGCGGCGCTCGAGCGGGCCATGGCGCTGCCCACCGCGCCCGATGTGCCCGGCCTGCTCGATATGTTCGGCAAGGCCATCGAACATCTGCGCACGCTCGAAGTGCAGGCGGTCACCGCCGACCCGTCGCTCCGGGGCCATCCGGTGTTCCGCGATCCGTCGCAGATCGAGGAAGCCCGGGCGGTCGTACAGCGCGCGCTCGCGACGGCCACGCCGCTTCCGGCACCGCTGCCCACGCTCACGCGCGACGCGCTCGAAGTGGCGCCGGCCAATCAGCTGGCGCTCAAGGCGGTGGATGCCGTCATCGAAGAGCCGGGCGCACGATACAACCCGTTGTACCTGCACGGGCCATTGGGGAGCGGCAAGTCGCACATGGCCCACGCGATCGGCAATGCGGTGCGCACGCGATGGCCCGAGAAACTGGTCGCCTGTCTGTCGGGGCAGGCGTTCGTGGAGGAGTACGTCGCCGCCCTGCAGGAAGGTGCCGTGGAGCGCTGGCGCCTGCGCTATCGCGCGGCCGACGTCTTCATCCTCGACGATCTCCAGCAGCTGATCGGGAAGGAACGGACGCAGGAAGAGCTGTTCCATCTCTTCAACCATCTGCTGTCGCGTGGCGCGCAGGTCGTGCTCGCCGGCGACCGGTCGCCCCGTGATCTGCTCGGGCTCGCCGACCGGCTGCGTTCGCGCTTTGAGGGGGGGCTCGTCGTGGGCGTGCAGCCGCGTGAACGTCCGCGGCTGGAAACGCTCGTCGCGCGCGCGCCCGGCGAAGTGGACCGCTTCTTCGAAGATCGGGAGAAGTCGATCTGGCAGTGGCCGGATGTCAGCGGCCGACTGATCGAGGAATACCGGTAATGGGAGCGCACTGATGGCCATCCGCGGCAATCTCAGTGAGGCGAGTCTCGCCGATGTGCTCCAGCTGCTCGCGCTGGGACGCAAGAGCGGCGTGCTGTCGATCGCGCGGGAAGGGAGCTTCGGCTCCATCCACTTCACCGACGGACGCGTGGTGTATGCGGCGCTCGTCAATCGTCGCGACGGGCTTGGTGACCGTCTCGTGCGCGCGGGGCTCCTCGGCGCCGACGCGCTCGCGCGCGTCCTCGCCACGGTTGGATCGCACGATGATCGCGCCCTCGCCGAAGCGCTTGCCGCCCAGGCCGCCGTAGATGCCGACGCGCTCGAGCGCGAGTTCCGCGCCCAGGTCGAAGAAGCGGTGTATCACCTCTTCGCCTGGAATCAGGGCACCTTCAGCTTTGATCCCGCCGAGTCGCCGCACGCGCGCCACGATCTGGTGTCGATCAGTGCCGATGCGCTGCTGCTCGAAGGCGCCCGCCGCGTGGACGAGTGGACGCTCATCGAAAAGAAGATCCCGAGCCTCGATCTGATCTTCGAGCTGGACCACGCCCGCGTGGCGCAGCGTGAGGTGGAGCTGAGCGCGGCGCAGGAGCGCATACTGCCGTTGCTCGACGGCACGCACGATGTGCAGGCGATCATCGAACGTTCCGGCTTGAGCGAGTTCGACGTGGGGAAGGCGCTGTTCGGCATTCTCGCCGCCGGCTACGCGCAGCGGGTGGGGCGGAGCGCGGCACGTCGTCAGCCGCCGCCGGAAAGCCGGGTGGCCGAGCATCGCAATCTCGGCGTCGCGTTCTATCGCACCGGCATGCTCGAAGAGGCATTGGGCGAGTTCCGACGCGTGCTGGAGCTGCGTGACGACGACGGCGTGGCGCGGTTCCATGTGGGACTCATCCACGCGCGGCGGGGCGAATGGCGCGACGCCATTACCACCTTCGAACGTGTGGCGCAGGACCCCGACGCGCCGGCGGCGGTGTTCCACAACCTTGCGTTTGCGTGCGAGCAAACGGGCGACGCGTTTGCCGCCGCGGAGCATCTCGAGGAGGCGGTGCGCCGCGCCGGCAGTACGCCCGATCCGCGCATCGCGCTGTCGCGCGCCGTGCTCTGCTTGCGTGACCGCGATCTCGACGGCGCCGAGGAATTCCTCGCCGCGGCGCGCGCCCAATGGGGTAGCCGCCAGCCGAGTGCCGCGTGGTTCCATGTCGCTGGGCTCACCGCGGCGCTGGCCGGCGATGCGACCCGTGCGGCCGCGCTCCTGGAAGATGGGCTGGTGGCGCATCCGCACTCGGCGGCGCTGCACAACAACCTCGCCGTGGTGCACGAACGGCGCGGCAGCTACGAGCTCGCGGCCCGCACGCTGGAGCATGCGCTGCTGGAAGACGCCAACTGCCCGCATCTGCACAAGAATCTCGGCGACTACTACTATCGCGTGCAGCGCTACGATCAGGCGCTCGAGAGTTTTTTGCGCGTGGTGCGCATCGATGTGTCGCATGGCGCCGATGTGTGGCTCAAGCTCGGGAACATTCACTATCGCCGCGGCGCCGTGATCGATGCGCGGGAAGCGTGGGAGCACGCGCTGCGCCTCGATCCCGAGAATCGCATCGTCAAGGCCAATCTCGCCGCGCTCATTGGGGGCACGGCCACCACACCGGCCCTGGCGCCCGCGCCGGGGGCCACGGTGGGAGCCGCCGCGTGACACCGGGCGCGCGCGCGGTCGCGGACGCCGTCGCGGAGCTGGACAAAGTGAAATCGGGAAGTGCAGGAGGCTCGGGAGAGGTGGTCAAGGGAGACGGCGAGATAAAGAAAGAGGCGGCGGCGTTGCGTT
>JAIEMN010000082.1 GCA_019752115.1 Gemmatimonadaceae bacterium | reverse complement strand
CCCGGGGCGCCGAACGAGCCGCCGGCCACGGCGCCCGGTGCCGCCGCGCGGCGCAAGGCGCAGCATGTGCCCGACAGCGTCGTTGTCCACGCGCCGCTCACCTTCCGGCTCGTCGGCCAGACGGTCGACATCCAGGCGCTCACGATGTTCATGCGCCAGCTCGAAAGCTCGCCGTTCATCCAGCACGTCTCGCTCACCAAGTCCGAGATCGTGACCGTCGACGGCAAGGATGTCACCCAGTTCGAACTGGCCGCCGACTACGAAGTGCCGCCCAGCGGCGTCGTGAAGACCTCCCCCCTTGTTGTTCCCGTGCGCTGACCTGAGCGAATCATGGCAATCCTCCCGACTTCCCAGCGCGACCAGATCAAGCTGTTGATCGCCTTCTCGGCGATCTCCCTGGCCGCTCTCTACTGGATGTATCCGTATTCGTCGAAGGCCGAGCAGTTGACGGCCGACGAGCTCCGCGTCACGCAGCTCGAAGAGAGCAATCAGAAGGCGGCGCGTGAATTCGCCTCCGGCAGCATCGAGAATCTGCGCACGCAGGCCGCCGAGAACCGCTCGGCGCTCACCGTGATGCGCCGGCTCGTGCCGACAGGCAATGAAGTACCGGCGCTCCTCGAAGAGGTCAGCACGGCGGCGCGCCGCGCGGGTCTCGATGTGGGCGGCGTCATCCCCGAGCCGGTCATCACCGGCGAGCGCTTCGACACCTACCGCTACACCGTCACGATCATCGGCGGCTACCACGCCATGGGCGAGTTCCTCGCCAATGTCGGCTCGCTGCCACGTATCGTCGCGCCGGTGCAGTTCGGCATCTCCACCGGCGGCGCGCGCAAGCCCGGCATGCCCGTGCCGATGGCGCGACCGGGCGACAAGGCCGAGCTGACGTCCACGATCACCCTGCAGACTTACGTCGAGAAGACGGCGCCGGCTCCGCGCGCCGCCAAGGAGCGTGCGTCATGATGCGCCCTCTCATGCTGTGCTCCGCGCTGGTGCTCGCTGCCCAGCTGGCCGGCGCCCAGACCCCGGCCAAGCCGGTCAGCGCCACCGTCACGCGCGAATCCGCCGGCACCGTCAGCGCGCCCAAGGCCGCGCCGGCCAAGGCCTCGATGCCGACCGAGATCACGCTGCAGCGCGAAGTCTTCGCCTACAGCGGAAGCGGCCGTCGCGATCCGTACAAGTCGCTCATGACGAGCAGCGAAGTGCGCCCGCTCCTGAGCGACCTGCGCCTCGCCGTGGTCGCGCTCGACCCGGATGGCAAGAACTCGATCGCGGTGCTCCGCGACACCTACTCGAAGCAGCAGTATCGCGTCCGCGTTGGACAGCAGCTCGGCCGCTTGCGTGTGACCGCCATCAAGCCGAAGGCGGTGCAGTTCACGATGGAGGAGTTCGGCTTCAATCGCACGGAAACGCTTTTCCTGAGCAGTGACACGACGAAAGTGAGGAACCCATGATGGGACCGACGACCGTTGCAGTGATCGCCGCGCTCCTGGTGCCCGCAGGTGTGGCACCCACGGCGCGCGAGGCGCTCGCTGTACCGACGGCCAGGATGGCCGTGTACCATGATGATGTGACCGCCCGCGGGCGCGTCCACACCATCGAAGTGTCACCGTCCGCGAATGGCGCGGCCGTGGTGATCGGGGCCGACAGCGGCCTCACCGTGAACCACTTCACGCTCGACAATCCGTCCCGTCTCGTGGTGGATCTCGGGGGCGCGAGCCTCACGATCCGCTCGAGCTACGACGGCAAGACCCGTGGTCCGGTGCGCAATCTGCGCCTCTCGCAGTACCGCGCCGACACCGTCCGCCTGGTGATCGATCTCGACGCCTCGCACCGCTACACGGTGCGTCGTGACGGCAAGCAGGTCCGCATCGAACTCGAAGCCGCCGGCGCGTCGTTTGCCGCCTGGGGCTCGGCCATGAAGACGGAGACCGCGGTGGCCGCCGGCCGCCTCGAGTCGCCCGTCAGCACCATGCCGCAGGCCAAGGCTCCGGCCGATTCGCCCAAGGTCGCCACCGCGTTCGAGGCCCCGAAGGCTGAACCGGTGCGGAATGAGCCGGCCAAGGTCGAGATCAAGCCGGAGCCGGTCAAGGCCGAGCCGCTGGTCGACACCTCGAACGACCCGATGGAGAAGCGCGTGCCGGTGTCGGCGAACCGCCGCCAGCAGGCGCAGAAGCCGCGCATCACGGTCCAGTACGACAAGATCGACATCCGCGACGTGATCGCCGCGTTTGCGACCTTCTCGGGCCGCACGATCGTGATCGGCAAGGACGTCGAAGGCGTCGTCACCGCGGATATCCAGGACAAGCCGTGGGACGTCGCGCTGCAGGCCATCCTGCAGGCGCAGGGCCTCGCGGCCACCGAAGACGCCTCCGGCATCATCACCGTCGACAGCTATCAGAAGCTCGCCGTGAACCAGGCCCTCGAGCCGCTGGTCACGCAGATCGTCGACATCAACTACGCCAAGGCCACCACGCTCCGGCAGACGGTCACCGCGCTCCTCGCGCGCGATTGCACCGGCCTGACCACGATGCAGACGGGCCAGAACCTCGGCATGCCCATGAACCAGGGCATGCAGAACGGCAACCAGCAGCAGGGGCAGATGGGCGGGCAGGGGTGCGTCGTGCGCGGCTCCGTCGCCGCCGACAGCGCCACCAACAAGCTCATCATCACGGAAGTGCCGTCGCGCCTCCCGGAGATCGTCCAGCGCATTCAGCAGCTCGACATCCGGACCCCGCAGGTGGCCATCAAGGCGAAGATCGTCTTCGTGAACCGCACCGGCATCCAGGACATCGGCCTTGCCTATGACCTTGGCACCGGCAACAAGCAGTTCTTCCAGAAGCTCGTGCCGCGGGTCGATCCGACCACCCTCAAGCCGATCGACACGAACGGTGACGGGGTGCCCGATGCCGTCGGCGGCGGTACGGCCTACGAAGGCCCGGCGCGTATCGCCCTCGGTGGCAACGCGATCGCCGGCATCGCGAACGCCAACAACGCAATCAAGCCGAACGCGCTCAACCTGATCTACAGCACGGCGCTCGGTCGCTATCAGCTGACGTCGTTCCTCAACGCCCTCCAGACCTCGTCGCTCGCCGACGTGCAGTCGGAGCCCAGCGTGACGATCCTCAACAACCGCTCGGCGGAGATCTTCGTCGGTCAGGAAATCCCGATTCGCGTCATCGACGCGAGCTCCGGCTCCTCGGGCGCTGGGGGTGGTGGCGGCGGTGGCGGTGGCGGCGGCGGCGGCGGGCAGAACTCGCCCAACGCGGCGGCCTTCTTCCCCCGCGCCACGGTCTCGAAGGAAGAGGCGGGTATCAAGCTCTCGGTCACGCCGCAGATCACCAACAACAAGATGGTGCTGCTGAACATCAAGGCGGAGAACTCGAGCGCCGAAGTCGCGGCCACCGACGTGGGCGTGATCTTCAACCGCCAGCGCGCCGAATCGCAGGTGCTCGTGGCGGATGGCGAGGCGGCGGTGATCGGCGGCCTCACGGTCACGGAGACGACGCGCTTCCGCAGCGGCATCCCGGTGCTCATGAACCTGCCGTTCGTCGGCAAGATCTTCTCGCAGAACACCAAGAACGAAACCAAGCGCGACCTGCTCATCCTGGTCACGCCGCACATCCTGGACGAGGGCGTTCTGCCCCCGGGCCGTTAAGGCAACGAGGACTCCGCATCCCATGCTGACCTCACTCTTCGGGCGCGTCACGGCGCGCCCCCAGCCTCCTCGCGCCCGTCGCGGCCGAGCGCTCGGCGTTGCCCTCGTGGCAGCGGCCGTGTCGCTGGCGGCGTGCACCGGTGACGAGGTCATCGATCCCCCGTTCAAGGATACGGCCGCGCCCCGCGTGACCATCTCCAAGGGCAACACGGTCGATGACACCCTGATCTCGGTCAATATCAACGCCACCGACAACATCGGCCTGCTCAAGGTCCGGATCTTCCTGTCGGGCGGCATGACGGGCGTTTTCGACACCACGATGACCTCGGCGGTGACGACGCTCGCGTACAACCTGACCACGAAGGTGCCGGCCAACGCGCCGATCGGGGCGACGGTGATCGCCCGCGCGGTCGCCATGGACGGCGCCGGCAATCTGTCCGACACGTCGCGCGTCGCGCTCACGATCGGAAACCTCGAGCCGCCCCTGGCCATCGTCACGAGCCCCGTGGCAAACTCGCCGGTCGTCACCGGCAAATCGCTGGTGCTCTCCCTGGTTGGCCGCGCCCGCTACAAGGTCAAGACGCTCGGTTACGAGATCTCCGGCGCCTACAAGACCAAGGACTCGGTGAACTACTCGAATCCGCTCCGGGATTCGCTGAGCCTCCTCGATACGCTGGTGATTCCGGACAGCGTGAAGGGTCTCACCATCACGGTGACGCCGTTCGTGACCGACTCGCTCAACCAGCGCGTTGTTGGCGCCGGCGTGCCCTACGCGGTGCAGACGCCGACCACGTCCACGACGATCCCAGTGGTTACCACCGGCGTGGCCAGCCGCGTCGAGATCAACGACACCGTCTTTGTGTCGGCGACCGACCCGGTGGGGATCTCGGTGATCGGCTACGAAGTCCGTACGTTGGCCGGTTCGCTCATCACGGCCGACTCGGTGTCGTCCACGGGAGCCTTCAGCTCGCTGCTACGCACCTTCAAGGCGCGCATTCCGGCGACGGCGTTCCCGACTTCGGTCACGGTGGCCGGCTTCGCTCGCAATGCCGCGGGGCGCCGCGACGTGGCGCGCTTCGGTTCCGGCGCCCTCAAGCAGGATACGGTGCAGGTCGTGGCCGGCTTCACGAACCCGCTGCCGAATGGCGGCCAGATCGCCGATGCCATCTACGTCCCGCGCACCGATCGGCTCTATCTCTCGAACATCGAGCGCAACTGGCTCGAGGTGTTCAATCTGGCCGACTCGAGCTTCAAGACGCCGGTGGCCGTGGGCTCGCGCCCGTGGGGCCTCGCCGCGTGGCCGCGTAATCGCGCTGGTGACTTCGGTGATACGCTCCTGGTCGCGAACTCCGGCGGGACCAATATCAGCTACGTGAACCTCAACGCCGGTACCACCGGCCGCGAAGTGTACCGCTATCCGCTCCCGAACATCGTGGTCTACAGCATCACGACCACGCGCTCGGACAAGTCGGACCAGCTCATCACGCAGCGCACGCTCTACGACTTCAGCGATCGCCCGCAGTTCCTCGGCACGACCTGCACGACCACCGGCACGGCGCCCACCGCGCCCTGCCAGGACGCCATCGTGGTGTACTCCACCACGCCGACGCCCGGTCAGTCCACGCCGTTCCCGAATCAGGGCACGCTGCGCTGGGAAAACCTCACCAAGCAGACCTCGCACTTCTTCTTCGAGCAGGCCATTGGCCAGACGCAGAACGCGTCGGACACGCTCGAGATCGTGCGCCTGGCGGCCGGTGGGGTGGGCAGTGACTCGACGCTCCTGCCGTACAAGCAGCGCGTGACCACGCCGAGCGGCTCGTTCGATTACTCGATCGTGGCGCGGCTCCCGCTGCTCGCGTTCCGCGACACCACGTTCGTGCGCAACTCCGGCAACTTCCGCCGCGCCGTCTTCGGCGAGGGTGGTCCAGTGCTCGGCAGCCGCGCCCTGACGTACGATGCGATGATGGGCTTTGACAGCACGCCGCCCATCCCCGTGGTCGACAACGGCATCTCGCGTCCGATCGACGTGACGGATTTCATCGCCAACACCTTCGCCCGCGTTCAGGGCGTCGGCATCAACTTCGACGGCGCCATCAACGCCGTGAAGGGCGACTCGACCTACCTGTTCGACCGCACGCTGCGCCTGCAGGGCATCCTGCAGTCGCGTCCGAGCGGCGGTGGGCTCGACTTCCACCCGCTCAACACGGGCGCGAACATGACGAACCTCCGGGCGCGTCTGTCCTTCGTGGCCTCGAGCGAGCCGGTCATCGACGTGTTCGACACTTACTGCTATCGCAAGATCGCATCGGTGCCGATCCGCGACCCGATCATTGGTCCGATCAAGGCGGCGCTCCGGGCAAACGGCAGCCTGGTGCTCATCGGTGCAACGATCCGCGGCGTGACCCTCGTGGCGCTCCCGGACAACTTCACGACGACCTGCCAGTAAGCGGTTCACCCCGCGTCACGAAACGGGCTCCGGCACTCGCCGGGGCCCGTTTTGCGTGCGGGCGTCCCACCAAGGGTGGCGCGCCACGGCGGGGCCGCCCTACGTTGCACGCATGCCGATCCTCCGCTTCACCACTGCTGGCGAGTCGCACGGCCCCGCGCTCGTATCGGTCCTCGAAGGCATGCCCGCGGGCGTGCCGTTGCTGGCCGCCGACGTCGATACCCAGCTGGCACGCCGCCAGCAGGGCTACGGGCGTGGGCGCCGCATGCAGATCGAAACCGACCGCATCGAGTTCCTCTCCGGCGTGCGCGCCGGCGAAACGCTCGGCTCGCCGGTCGCGATGCTCATTCGCAACAGCGATTGGAAGAACTGGGTCGAGATCATGGACCCGGCGCCCCGCGACGGCGATACCGATGGCGCCCGCAAGCGCGCCGTGACGCGCGTACGGCCGGGCCACGCCGACCTGACCGGCATTCTGAAGTACGACCGCAGCGACGCGCGCGACATCCTGGAACGCGCCTCCGCGCGCGAGACCACCGCGCGCGTGGCGGCGGGCGCGATCTGCCGCGTGCTGCTGCGCGAAGTGGGCGTGTCCATCGGCTCCCATCTGGTGCATCTCGGCGGTATCGACGCCGTGCGCCCCGACCAGCTCCCCGACGACATCAACGCGGTGTCCGACGCGTCGCCGCTGCGCACCCTCGATCCGCGGGCCGAAGCGGCGATGATCGAGCGCATCGACGCGATCAAGAAGGAAGGCAATACGCTGGGCGGCATCTGTGAGGTGGTCGTGCGTGGGCTGCCCGTGGGGCTCGGGTCGCACGTCTCGTGGGAGACGCGCATCGATGGCCGTCTGGGGCAGGCGATGCTCTCGATCCCCGCCGTGAAGGGCGTGGAGATCGGGCTGGGCTTCGAGACCGCCCGCCGCACCGGCGCGGAGGTGCATGACGAGATCGAGCCCGCGGTGGGCCGCACCCGCGCCGGCCACGTGCGGCGCAAGACCAATCGGGCCGGAGGCACCGAGGGTGGCATGACCACCGGCGAGGATCTCGTGATTCGCGTGGCCATGAAGCCCATCTCCACGCTCATTCGGCCACTCGGCACGGTGGACACCAAGACGGGCGAGAACGCGACGGCGGTCGCCGAACGGAGCGATGTGACCGCGGTGCCGGCGATGGGCGTAATCGCGGAGGCGATGGCGGCCTATGTCCTCGCCGACGCGCTGCTCGAGAAGTGCGGCGGCAACTCGCTGGGCGAGGTGCAGCGCAATCTGGCGGGCTATCTCGCGCGGCTCGACGAACGCGTTCGCTGAGCCCATCGTGACCGACGCGCCCATCCCGAGGGATCAGATCGATGGGCATCTCGTGCTCGTGGGGCTGCCGGGGGCCGGCAAGTCCACCTGCGGCCGCCAGCTGGCGCGTCGGCTCGGGCGCCCGTTTCTGGATTTCGATGTGGAGATCGAACGCCGCACCGGCCTGACCGTCGCGCGGCTCTTCGCCGAGCGGGGGGAAGCGGCGTTCCGGGCGCTCGAGGTGGAGCTGACGCGGGAGCTGGCCGCGGCGCCGCCGATGGTGCTGGCTCCGGGGGGCGGGTGGGTGACCAATCCGGGGGTCATGGAACTGCTGCGCCCGCCAGGACGGATCATTCATTTACAGGTCTCGCCGGCCGAAGCGCTGCGCCGGGTGTCCCGGTCTCGCACGGTCCGGCCGCTGCTCAATCAGGCGAACCCAGCCGTTCGGATTCAGGCGTTGTGGGACGCCCGGAAGGGGCTCTACGCGGCGGCGGATGCGGTCCTAGAAGTGGAAAAGCTTACCCAGCAACAGGTTATAGATTCACTGGTTACGCTTGCCCGTGTCGGAGTCGCGGAGATAGGTTAGGAAATGGACGATCGTTGGATGCCGGTTGTGGAAGAATTGCGCGAGCGCTTTGCCGCCGACACGGATGTCGTGGAGGTGGAAGCCTGACTCTCGTCGCAAGGATACAATCGGCGTCAGATTGGAGAGATCCTTTCTTTACTGTATAGCGATACTGAAGCCGGCCCCGGTTGGAGCCGTCACGGCGTTTCGGCGCCGGGGTATCGGACGGCCCCCATCCGGGTACAAGGCCCACACGAACGCGGGCGATTCACCGCCGACGCGTGGGGCTATCTGGTGACGATGCATGCCACCGGGGCCGTTCATCCGAACGATTTTGAGCAACTCGTGGAGCGTGCGCTCGTCCATGTGGATGGCCGCATCAGCCTCGCGGACATCCGCACGATCGCGGAAGACGTGGGCTTTGATGATGGCGCCATGGGTGGCGACCGTCCCCTGATACACTGAGCAGATGCCGACCAAAAAGGCTGCACCCAAGACCGCTGCCAAGGCGGGGACCTCAGCGTCCGCGAAATCGTCCGCCACACCGGCGGCGAAAGCGGCTGCCAAAACTGTGGTAAAGGCGCCGGCCAAGTCGGCGGCCAAGAAGGCGCCCGCGAAGAAGGCGGCGAAGAAGGCCGTGAAGAAGGCGACGGCCCGCAAGTCCGCGGTCGTGGAGTCGTTCGAGGACAACGAGCCCGCGCCCGCCGGCGGTACGTCGCTCGTCATCGTCGAGTCACCCACCAAGGCCAAGAACATCGGCAAGTATCTGGGGCGCGGCTACACGGTGCGCGCGACGGTCGGCCATGTCCGTGATCTGCCGGCCAAGAAGCTGGGGATCGATATCGACCACGGCTTTGAACCGGAGTACGTCACGATCGAGGGGAAGGAAGACATCCTCTCCGATCTCAAGAAGCTGGCGAAGGGGGCTCGCGAGATCTTCATCGCCACCGACCCTGATCGCGAAGGAGAGGCGATCGGCTGGCATGTGGAGCAGTTCCTCACGCAGCCCAAGCGGCATGCGGTGAGCGCGCCCATCCGGCGCGTGATGTTCCACGAAGTCACGAAGGACGCCGTTCTCAAGTCGCTCGCCAAGCCCATCGACATAGACACGCGCAAGGTCGAAGCGCAGCAGGCTCGTCGCGTCCTCGACCGGCTCGTGGGCTACAAGGCGAGCCCGGTGCTCTGGAAGACCGTGAAGAAGGGGCTCAGCGCCGGTCGCGTGCAGACCGTCGCGCTGCGGCTCATCGTGGAGCGCGAGCGCGAGATTCGCGCGTTCACGCCGGTGGAGTACTGGAGCATTGCGGCTGATCTGCAGAAGGGCACGCAGCCCTTCACCGCCAAGCTGCATCAGGTCGATGGCAAGAAGCCGGAGATCCCGAATGCGGCGGAAGCCGATCGTATTCTGGCCGATCTCAAGGGGCGGAAGCAGTTCCTCGTCACTGAGGTCAAGCGGCGCGAGCGTCGCAAGAACCCGGCGGCGCCGTTCACCACGTCCACGCTGCAGCAGGAAGCGGCCAAGAAGCTGGGCTTCGCCTCGAAGCGTACGATGCGCCTCGCGCAGGATCTGTACGAGGGTATCGACATCGGGATCGATGGCGCGACCGGTCTCATCACGTACATGCGTACGGACTCGACGCGTGTCGGTGAAGAGTCCGCGAACGCGGCGCGTGATGTGCTGCGCGCGCAGTTCGGTGAGGACTTCCTCGCGCCCACGCCGCAGCTCTATCCCACGGGGAAGGCCAACGCGCAGGACGCGCATGAAGGCGTGCGTCCCACCGATCCGTCGCGCAAGCCGGAATCGGTGCAGAAGTTCCTGACGGCCGATCAGTTCAAGCTGTATCAGCTCATTTGGCAGCGCTTCATGGCGTCGCAGATGGCACCGGCGGTGTTCGACACCACCACGGTGGACTTCGACATGGCGGCGGGTGAGCGCCAGTATCTGTTCCGCGCCACGGGCTCGGTGGTGAAGTTCCAGGGCTTCCTGGCGCTGTACCGCGAGGCGCGCGAAGAGGGCGACTCAAAGGCGTTGGAAGACGAGCAGGCGCTGCCGATGCTCGAGGTCGACGAGAAAGTGCCGGTCAAGGCGATCACGCCCAACCAGCACTTCACCGAGCCGCCGCCGCGCTTCTCGGAAGCGTCGTTGGTGAAGGAGCTCGAGCGGCTGGGGATCGGACGTCCGTCCACGTACTCGAGCATCATTTCCGTGCTCGAGGAGCGGCGCTACGTCTCCAAGGAGCAGCGGCGCTTTTTCCCCACCCCGCTTGGCGAGACCGTCGAGAAGGTGATGGTGAAGAAGTTCCCCGACGTGTTCAACGTCGGCTTCACGGCGCAGATGGAAGAGGAGCTCGACAAGATTGCCGACGGCGAGATCGACTGGGTGCGCGCGCTGGGCGACTTCTGGACGCCCTTCCAGCGCACGCTCAACGACAACGATCTCGATGCCCTCATCGGTGAGGCCTACGATCTGTCGGCGCTGGCCACCGAAAAGTGCCCGGAGTGCGGCGGCAAGCTGGTCGCCAAGGGCGGGTTCTTCGGGCCGTTCGTGGCCTGCGAGAATCACCCGAAGGTCTGTAAGTACACGCGCCCCATCAAGGGGGAGAAGAAGCCCGCCGAGCTGACCAACTACATGTGTCAGGAGTGTGGTGCGCCCATGGTGGTGCGTCACGGTCGGTCGGGGGACTTCCTGGGGTGCAGCAAGTTCCCGAAGTGTCGCGGGACGCGCTCCATGCCCACCGGTGTGAAGTGCCCCAAGGACAGCGGCGAGATTGCCGAGCGTCGTTCGAAGAAGCGGGGCAAGGCGTTCTACGGCTGCGAGAATTACCCGAACTGCGACTTCGTGGTATGGGACAAGCCGGTCGCCGACACCTGCCCGGATTGTGGCTATATCGGCGCTGAGGCGAAGTCGAACAAGACGCGCGGCAACTTCCGGAAGTGCATCAAGTGCGGCAACGAGTGGGACGTGCCGACGCCGGAAGACGCCGAGGACGTGGCCGAGGTCGCGTGACCTCGGTGACACCGATTCATGTGGTTGGGGGCGGTCTCGCCGGGAGCGAGGCCGCCTGGCAGCTCGCGGAGCGCGGCCACGACGTGGTCATCCACGAGATGCGTCCCGTGCGGACCACGGCGGCCCATCGCACTGAGCGACTGGGTGAGCTCGTCTGCTCGAACACGTTCAAGAGCACCGAGACCTCGAACGCCCACGGGTTGCTGAAAGCCGAGATGCGGGCGTTGGGGTCGCTCATTCTGACCTGTGCCGATGAGGCGCGGGTACCGGGCGGTAGTGCGCTCACCGTGGATCGCGAGATCTTTTCGCAGGCGGTGCATGATCGGATCCATGCGCACCCGCGCATCACGGTCTCGCGCGACGAGGTCACGACGGTCCCCGAGGTCGGTATCATTGCGACCGGTCCGCTGACCAGCGATGCGCTGGCCGAGGCCATTCGGGCGCGCTTGGGTGTGGAATCGCTGGCGTTCTACGATGCGATCGCGCCCGTGGTGAGTGTCGAGTCCATCGATCAGGCGATCGCCTTCCGCGCGTCGCGCTGGGGCAAGGAGACGATGGACGGGGCGGGGGAGGAAGGCGCGTTCCTCAACTGCCCGTTCACGAAGGACGAGTACGAGGCGTTCATCGACGCGCTCACCACCGCCGACCAGTTCACGGCGCACGAGTTCGACAGCGTGCCGTACTTCGAAGGGTGCATGCCCGTCGAGGAGATGGCGCGGCGCGGGCGCGAGTCGTTGCGCTTTGGCCCCATGAAGCCCATTGGCCTGCGTGATCCGCGCAGCGACCGGAAGCCGTGGGCGGTGGCCCAGCTGCGCATGGAAGATCGCGGCGGGCGCATGTGGAACCTGGTCGGCTTTCAGACGCGCCTCCGCATTCCCGAGCAGGCGCGCGTGTTCCGCATGATTCCGGGGCTGGCCGAGGCGGAGTTCCTGCGCTTCGGGTCCATTCATCGCAATTCGTACGTGAACGCACCGGCGGCGCTGTCGCCGCATCTGTCGCTGCGCGATGCGCGCACCACGCTCTTCGCGGGGCAGATCACCGGCGTGGAGGGGTACACCGAAAGCAGCGCGACTGGGCTGCTGGCCGGCATCAACCTCTCGCGCATGCTGCGCGGCGAGGACCCGGTGGTGCCGCCGCCGGCCACGATGCTCGGCGCGCTTTACCGATATCTGCGCGAGGCCGACCCGAAGCACTTCCAGCCGATGAACGCCAACTTCGGGTTGCTCGACGAGCTCGAGGGCGTGGAACCGCGGGTGCTCAAGGACAAGACGCGCAAGCGGGAGCTGTTCGCCGAGCGCGCCTTGGCGGCGCTAGCCGCGTGGCGCGCCGAGCATGCGCTTGATGCGGTGGCGGTGGGCTGACGCGTGAGCGCCGAGCCGTGAGCGCCGAGCCGTGAGCGACGAGGCGGTGAGCGACGAGGCGGAGCGCCCGCTGCCGACCGAGATTGCGGAGTTTCTGACGCATCTCGAAAAGGAGCGCGACCTCTCGCCCAACACGGTGCAGGCGTATCGCCGCGACCTCAAGGAGTTTGCCGTCTGGCTCGCGCAGACGTATGGCGTCGCGGGGTGGGACTGGAACGAACTCACCCGCACGAGCATCCGCGGCTACATGGCGCATCTCACGCGCCGCGGTCTCGCCAAGCGCTCCATTGCGCGCCAGCTCTCGGCGGTGCGGAGCTTCTATCGCTGGATGCATCGCGATGAACGCGTCGAGGTGAACCCCGCGCGCGCGGTGGGCTCACCGCGGCTCCCGCGCACGCTGCCGGCCTATCTCGATCGCACGCAAGCCGAGACGCTCATTCAGCACGCCGAGACGCGCGCCCAGAGCCTCGAGTTCAGCGACGTGCGCAACCTCGCGATGCTCGAGCTGTTCTACTCGAGCGGTCTCCGCCTGTCGGAGATGCGTGGCATCGACCTGGGCGACCTGGATCTGGTGTCGCAGCAGGTCAAAGTGCGCGGCAAGGGGCGCAAGGAACGCATCGTGCCGCTCGGCGATCATGCGCAGCGCGCCCTGCGGAACTACCTGAGCAAGCGCGATGCGCTGCTCGCCAAGCTTGGCGGCGTGAAGGCCGGCCGCGTGGCGCGCGGCGCGGTGTTCCTGAGCGAGCGCGGCGCGCGCATCAGCCCACGCGCCATTCAGCACGCCATGGTCGGGCTCATGAGCGCCGTGAGCGAAGGGGCCGACCTCACGACTCACTCGCTGCGCCACACCTTCGCCACCCATCTGGTGGACGCCGGCGCCGATCTGCGCGCGGTGCAGGAGCTCCTGGGGCATGCCTCGATCAGCACGACGCAGATCTACACCCACACGAGCGTCGAGCGCCTCAAGAAGGTGTACCGGCAGGCGCATCCGCGGGCGTAGATGCGTTGGGTTTTGGGTGATGGGGTGAACTGATCACATCCAAGTTGAAATGAGAAAGGCCTTCCCCCGGCTGGTCGCGGCGTAGCACATCTGAGGTGCTC
>JAIEMN010000081.1 GCA_019752115.1 Gemmatimonadaceae bacterium | reverse complement strand
GCGCCGCGCGACAGCGCGCGCGCAGCAGCCCCGGCCCCGGCACCGGCCCCGGTGCGTGCGGTGCGCATCGACTTCGACAACATTCAGCAGCGGATCGTGGCGGTCCCGGGGATCGCCGATCGCGGCTACTCGGGGCTGCGCGCCGGCGTCGCGGGGACGGTGTTCTTCCTCGAACCGCTGCCGGCCATCGGCACGGCGGACGGACCGAGCGGCAATACGCTGCATCGCTATCAGCTGGCGACGCGCAAAGCGACCGTCTTCCTCAACGGGGTCGCGCAGTTCACTACCAGTGGCGACGGGCGCAAGCTCCTCTATCGCACGGGTGGCCAGAACGGCGGACTGTTCCTCGTGGATGCGGCCACCCCGCAGACGCCGCAGGCCGGTGCCGGCCGCCTCAATGCGCAGCTGCGCGCCTACATCGATCCCAAGGCCGAGTTCAAGCAGATCTTCAATGAAGGGTGGCGCAACCAGCGCAACAACCTGTACGTGAAGAATCTGCACGGCAGTGACTGGCCGGCGGTCAGGAAGATGTATGAGCCGCTGCTGGAGCACGTGAACCACCGGGCCGATCTCAACTATCTGATCGACATGATGGGCGCCGAGATCGCGATCGGGCACTCGTACGTGCGCGGCGGCGACATGCCGGAGGTGCCCACCGCCACGGGCGGCCTGCTGGGCGCGGACTTCACGATCGACAACGGCCGCTATCGTCTCGCGCGCATCTACGACGCGGAAAGCTGGAACCCCGATCTGCGGGCCCCGCTCGCCACGCCGGGGGTGAATGTGGCCACGGGCGACTACATCCTCGCCGTGAACGGCGTCGAGCTGCGGGCGCCGGACAACATCTATCGCCTGCTCGATGGCACGGCCAACAAGCAGACGGTGCTCACCGTGAATGCGCGCCCCGAGATGACGGGTGCGCGTCAGGTCACCGTGGTGCCGGTGGCCAATGAACAGGGGCTGCGGAGCCGCGCGTGGGTCGAAGCCAACCGTCGCTACGTGGACTCGGTGTCGCAGGGGAAGATTGCGTATGTCTATCTCCCGAACACCGGCCAGCCGGGGTACACGTATTTCAACCGCTACTACTTCGCGCAGCAGGATCGCCTGGGCGTGGTGGTGGACGAACGCTTCAATGGCGGCGGCTCGGCGGCCGACTACATCGTGGATCTGCTCGGTCGTGACTTCGACGGCTACTTCAACAACCCGGTCGGTGAGCGCTACCCGTTCACGAGCCCGGCGAACGGCATCTGGGGCCCGAAGGTCATGATCGTGAACGAGATGGCCGGCTCGGGCGGCGATCTCATGCCGTTCATGTTCAAGCGCCGCAAGCTCGGGCCGTTGGTGGGGCAGCGGACGTGGGGTGGTCTCGTGGCGACCACCGATACGCCGCTCTTCGTGGACGGCGGCTCGATGATCGCGCCGCGCTTCGGCTTCTTCGATCGCGACGACAAGTTCGCGGTCGAAAACGAAGGCGTCGCGCCGGATATCAGCGTCGAGAACTTCCCGAAGGAGGTGATCGGCGGTCACGATCCGCAGCTCGAGCGCGCGGTGCAGGAGGCGCTCAAGATGCTGAGTACGTACAAGAACCCGCGTGCCTCGAATGAGCCGGCGCCGCCGACGTGGGGTAAGCGCGGGAAGTAGCGCCAGCGTCTTGAACAGCTCGTCGGGGATTCGGGGGGGCGGGGATAACTCTGTGGGCTCAGGCCCCGTTGCGAACTCCCCGTCACCCCGTCCCCCCGACGAGCTTTTCAACTATGATGGGTGATGTCCAAGACGTACCCGTCAGCAGTCAATCCTGCTGGCTCGAGTGTCCTGAAATGGGTAGTGCAGCGCACACGGGCGCGACTGCCGCGGCCGCCGCGTACGCCCATCACCGGTGTGCGTCCGGATCTCGCGTTCGTGCATCAGAACCGCACGGTTCCGGCGTGGACGTGGATCGGACACTCGACGGGGCTGCTGCAACTGGCCGGCGTGAACCTCTTGTTCGATCCGGTGTTCAGCCGGTACGCATCACCCGTCCCGTTTGCCGGACCTCGGCGGCATCAGCCGCCGGGGCTGGCGCTCGAAGAGTTGCCGCAGATCGACACGGTGTTGCTGACCCACAATCACTACGATCATCTCGATCGACCCAGCGTGCGGGCACTCGCGCGGCAGGCGGGTGGCCCGCCGCGCTTTGTGGTGCCGCACGGAATGGGGGCGTGGTTCGTGCGGAACTTGCCGCGCGTTGGTGGCCGGGTGCCGGATGTCGAGGAGGTCTCGTGGCACGAGTCGCGTGCGCTCGCCGACGGGCTCGAGGTGCATTTCCTCCCCGTGCAGCATTGGTCGAATCGCAGCGGCTTCGATCGGAACCGGACGCAATGGGGGAGCTGGGCAGTGGTGCACCCCACCTTCCGCTTCTGGTTCGGTGGCGACTTCGGCTACTCCGACGAACCGCGCCAGATCGGTGAGCGGTTCGGCGGCTTCGATGCGGCCGCCATTCCCATTGGCGCGTACGAGCCGCGCTGGTTCATGCGTTCACAGCACGTCAATCCCGACGAAGCGGTGCAGGCCATGCTGGATGTCGGCGCCCGCGAAGCGGTTGCGATTCACTGGGGGACGTTTTCGCTCACCGACGAATCGCTCGACGAGCCCCCGCGCGCACTAGCGGCGGCGCTGGCAGCCCGCGGGATTGAGGCCGAGCGCTTCCGTGTGCTGAGGCATGGCGAGACGCGGCGCTTTGGTTGAGTAGGTTGAACTGCTCGCACAGAGGGCACAGAGGGCACAGAGATCACTGAGGGACGCTTCGAATCCATCCGGAGCGCCCCTCTGTGTTCTCTGTGTTCTCTGTGTCCTCTGTGCGAGCAGTTCCCAAGTTCTACGTCGCCCGCTCGGTCCCGAGATACACCAGCAACGGCGGGCATCCCAACAACAATGTCGCCGGCCACCAGGCGAACGAGCGATGATGGCGCCGTACGTCGTGCCAGAGCCAGGTCAGCACCACGGCCGTGAACACCCCCATGTCGTTCCACGCCATGAAGACCATCGGGTCGGCGCGCAGCGTGGCCCACGCATGGGCGAGGCCGGCGCTCACCGACCCGTTCTGTTGCATCCACTGATAGAACGACCACTGCTCGTACGCGAAGAAGAGCGCGGCGACCAGCAGCAGGGCGGGGCGCCGCACCCGAAGTCCGGCGATCGTCACCGCGGCGTCTCGTACTGCTCGGTGGGCAGCTTGAACGCCTTCGCGAGGACCGGGTCGCCCGGAATGCCGATGACACGCTGCGCGATGTAGTCCCCGATCACCGGCCCGAATTTGAACCCTTCGGCCTGGCCGAGGCCCGCGATCCACGCGTTCGTGCACTGGGGCACGAGATCCACGATGAAGTTCTGGTTCACGCTCGATTCATAGTGGCAGGCGTGCGTCTCGAGGACGGGCGCGTTGGCGAGGATGGGGAAGCGCGCCTGGAGGAAACGGCGCGCGCCATCGACGCGATCCTGATTCGTCCAGCGCGAGCTGGTGTCCGGATCGTTCTGCGCCGGGTCCACCGCTGGCGTCGCGGTGGCGGCGGGGGAGTTCGCCGGTGCGGCCGGTGCCGCTGGGGCCGCGCCCGGGGCCGGAGCGAGCTGCGGCGCCGCGATCGCGCCGCGCACGCGGAACCCGCGCGAGTCGGCCGGCAGCATCGGCCACCCCGTGACGCCGGGGAAGTTGAAGCTCGGCAGGTTGGGATACGTGAAGCGTGAGTCGCCGGCCGGCACGCCGAAGTAGAGCGCGTGGCCGATCGGAATACGGACGCGGTTCTCCATGTACGGGAAGAGCTTCCGCAGCCACGCGCCGCAGGCAAAGACGTAGGCATCGCCACGGATCACCGTGCCGTCGTCGAGCACCACCCCATCCATCGTGCCGTTCACGATCGGCCCCGGGCGCACGCGCCCGAGCACCAGCTTGGCGCCGTCGGACTGGGCCACGGCGGCGACGGCCTGGGTGGCGGCGCGGCAGCGCACGACGCCGGCATCCGGTTCGGTGATGGCCACGGTGATGTCGTCGGCCTTGATCACCGGCCAGCGCTTGCGGGCCTCGTCGCCGGAGAGCTTTTCGTGCGGAACGTTGTTGGCTGCCCAGAGTTCGAGCGTCTTCTTGATGAAGGGCTCCTCGGTGGCGCGCATGATCACGTCGCCGGTCTGGTGGAAGAACTTCGTCTTGAAGTACGGCCCCCACTCTTCCTCGAACAGCTTCCAGCGGGCAATCGCGGTGCGGGCCCACGGCGTCCACAACTCGCCGGAGGCACGGTCCCCGTAGGAGGACCGGATGCCGCGCGTCTCGTCGCCGCTGGTGGCCTTGGAGTTACCGGGCCCGTAGGCGTCGATAAGCGTGACCTTCACCCCGCGGGCGCGGAGGTGATAGGCGGTCCATCCCCCCCAGGCGCCGGCGCCGATCACGACGACATGGGTGGACCCGTTGGCGGTGCCGCTGCCCCGGCTGATGCCGCGCGCCGGGGCCGACTTGAAGGCCGTCGGCGGGGCACAGCCGGCGGCGAGCAGGACGCCCGCCCCACCGGCCATCCGCAGAAAGTCTCGGCGGGCAACCCCGTCCTGATCGGGGCCGGTTGAGGTCGGCGCGGGGCCAGTGGGCATCTCGGCGGCGTCGGGAGTATCCATTCGGGAAAGCGCGGGTAATAAGCGGAAGGGCAGACCGCGAGGGAACGCGCGAAGATGGCAGTCCCGTTGGTCCGCCGCAATCTCGATTCGCCCAGGCGTCGCTTTGGCTTCGCGCACCCGCTTGTCAGCGAACCCGCCCTCACGCACGTTCTTCTGCCATGTCCCGTCATCGCATTCTTCCGCTGGTCCTCGCCGCCTCCCTCGTTGGCGCCAGCGCCGCCGCCGGTAGCGGCATGCGCGCCCAGGAGCCTGGGCGCATCGATCTGCGCGACGCCTATGCCGTCGCGACCCGTGACACCACCGGCGTCTACACCGAGGAACAGGCGGCCGCCGGGCAGGCGGTGTTCACCAAGACCTGCTCGGAGTGCCACGAAACCAAGGACGTGACGGGCCCCGATTTCCGCACCAAGTGGAAGGGGCGCCCCGTGTTCGCGCTGTTCGAGCAGATTCGGACGACGATGCCGGACGGCAATCCGGGGACACTGACCCGTGAGCAGTACCTGTCCACGGTCGCGTATATCCTCAAGCTCAATGGCATGCCGGCGGGCACCACGCCGCTGGCCAGCGATTCGGTGGCGCTGTCGGCCATCACCCTCGACTTGCCCGCGTCGCACTGATCCGACGCGGATCGGGCTGGCTGCCCGTATCCCGACGCGTATCTAATAGAAAAGAACCACGGGGCAGCGTTCAACGCTGGTCCGTGGTTCCGCGTTTGATACGTCAACTTCCGGAAACCCGTGCGGATACGTCCGGCAGCGACTGACTTTCTTGACAGTCTCTGCCCTACGCCGTAAGGTTGGCGCGCCAACCATCGGCGGATGGAAACGATTCCGGACGCGCAGCCACAGGTGTGACGGCGCGCGCGATCCGCTTGTTGGTTGGAGCGGTGCTGCACGACGAATTCCAACCGCGAGCTCGTAGTTCCCAACCTCGGTCCCCTCGCTGTTCCCTCCGCTGGTCCCTGCAGCCATAGCACGTCCCTCCCCGAGCTGCGCGCTGAGCATCGCCGCGCGCTCGCCCCTCTCCTGATCATTTCGGGGTCCGTCGGACCCCTTTCGAGCGTGACGCGACGGCTCGCACCTGTGGCTGACCGACCCCGGTCCGCTGCCTGGGCGCGCGCGGCGTGTCAGGTCCGGTCACACGTCCGGTGACCGGAGGGTGATCCTGTACAGCGGAGTCACGAGATGCAACGAACCGGAGCTACGGCGTTCCCGCGGGGCGAGTCAGGGTGTGCGCCGCCAACCTTTTCCATCAGATCGCGGATGGCGCGTGCAGGTGCGCTCCTGGTCCGTACGTCCGCTGCACTCGCGGCGGCCCTGACCCTGCTGGCGCCACGGGCGCACGCACAGGGGGGCAGCATCAACGGTCGCGTCTTCGACGCCGCGACCGGCCAGCCGATTCAGCAGGCGCGCGTCCTCATCGATGGCACGCAGAACGGCACGCTCACGGGTGAGAACGGTCGCTACACGCTTCGCGTCACGACGACCGGTCCGGTCACGCTCGATGTCTCGCGTATCGGCTACGAAGCCCGCAAGGTGCAGGTCACGGTGTCGGCCGGTGCGCCGACCGTGTCCGACATCGCGCTGACGCAGGCGGCCTTCTCGCTCTCCGCCGTCGTCACCACGGTGACCGGTGCGCAGCGCAAGGTCGAACTGGCCAACTCCACCGCGCAGGTGGCCGTGGGCGACAAGCTCGCGGAACTCCCGGTCGCCAACATGGGTGGCCTCCTGTCGGGTCGCGCCTCCAGCGTGCAGGTCGTTCAGACCGGCGCCACCGGCACCGGCTCGCGCGTCCGTATCCGCGGGCAGAACTCCTTCTCGCTCTCCAACGACCCGATCGTCGTCATTGACGGTGTTCGCGCGACGTCGACGACCAACAACGCCATCGGTGTCGGTGGCTCGGGCCCGTCGCGTTTGGACGATATCAACCCGGCCGAGATCGAGAACATCGAAATCGTGAAGGGACCGTCGGCCGCCACGCTCTACGGCACGGAAGCGGCGAACGGCGTAATCGTCATCACGACCAAGAAGGGTAAGTCCGGCAAGACGCGCTACAACGTGTCGGCCGAGCAGGGGCAGATCGAGAATACGGCGACGTATCCGGACATGTGGTCGCTGTGGGGCAAGACGACGGCGGCCCCGACGACCAATGCCATCTGTCTGTTGACGGCCGTTGCGGCCGGCACCTGCGTGGCGGACTCGCTCTCGCACGGCAACGTGCTGAACGACAAGGCGCTGACGCCCATCGGCACTGGCGACCGTCGGCAGTACAACCTCCAGGTCTCCGGCGGTAACGACAAGGTGCAGTTCTTCGTGTCCGGGCAGACGGAAGCGGAGACCGGCATCTACAAGATGCCGGACTCGGAAGTGACGCGCCTGCAGGCCCGTCGCGGCGTGCCCTCACTGCCCTCGGACGTCATGCGCCCGAACGCGCTGGCCCGCAACAGCCTGCGCGCGAACGTCAACGCTGAGCTCCGGAAGAACCTGTTCGTACAGGTCTCCTCGGCCTACGTGAACAGCGATCTGCGCCTGCCGCAGAACGAAGACAACGGCAACGGCCTCATGGTGGCGGCCTTGGGCGGCCCGTATCGCCGCGACCTCCTCGATGCGCAAGGCGATTCGCTCCGCGGCTATCGGGCATTCATGATGGGCGACGTGCTGGCGCAGACCACCACGCAGAACATCAACCGCTTCATCAACAGCGTCTCGGCCCAGTGGAATCCGCTGTCGTGGCTGCAGACGCGCGCGGCCGTCGGCTCCGACTTCACGGCGCGCAACGACAAGTTCCTGTCGAAGGTCGGTGAGGGCCCGAACACCGGTTCGCCGTCGCTGCGCCTGGGGCAGGTCCAGAGCACGGTGGTGGGCATCAATCAGCAAACGGCTGACTATAGTGGCACGGGGACGTTCCAGCTGCTCGACTGGCTGAACTCCAAGACGTCGGTCGGTATGCAGTACATCCGCCAGGCCGTGACGAACACGACCGGTACCGGCCTCTCGCTGCCCCCGGGCGGCACGATGGTATCGCAGGCGGCCACGCGGTCGTCCACGCAATCGCTCGACGAGCGCCGGACGCTTGGCTACTACCTCGAGCAGCAGTTCGCCATCCGCGACAAGCTGTTCCTCACCGGTGGTCTGCGCCGCGACGCGGCCAGCGCCTTCGGTGCGAACACGCGCGCCGTCATCTATCCCAAGTTCGGTGCGTCGTGGCTGATCTCCGACGAGTCGTTCTTCCCGAAGCGCGACTTCATCAACTCCCTCCGCCTGCGTGGTACGTACGGCGCATCCGGCCAGATTCCGGGCGCAACGGCTGCCGTGCGCTTCTACTCGGCGGCGCCGCTCACCCTCGCGTCGGGTGACGCGTCGGGCGCCTCGCTGGGCTCGCTGGGTAACCAGAGCCTCAAGCCCGAGTTCTCGGCCGAAACCGAGTACGGGTTCGATCTCTCGCTCTTCAGGAACAAGACGAACATCGAGTTCACGCACTACGACAAGAGCACGAAGGACGCGCTCATCTCGCGCCAGATTGCCCCGTCGCTCTCCGGCCTGACTACGCAGTTCGTGAACGTCGGCAACATCCGGAACCAGGGCATCGAACTGACCTTCAACCAGAAGGTCATCGACAAGGACCAGTTCGGGTTCCAGTTCAACCTCACGGGCTCGACGAACAAGAACGAACTCGTGAAGCTCGGCGACGGGATCACGCCGATTGCTTCGGGTAACCGCAACACGCAGAAGAACGCGCCGGGCTACCCGCTGTACGGCCTGTGGGACAAGGACATCAACTACACGGATGCCAACGGCGACGGTATCCTCGTCCTGAGCGAGCTGAGCTTCAGCGACACCACGAAGTTCCGTGGCAACACCTTCCCCAAGAAGGAACTGGCGTTCACGCCGTCGATCGATCTGCTGAATCACAAGCTGCGCATCTCGTCGCAGATCGACCGGAAGTGGGACTTCCTCAAGTTCAACAACACGCTCCGTCACCAGTGCATGAACGGCGTGACGTGCCGCGGGCGCTACGACAAGTCCGTCGGGCTCCAGCAGCAGGCGAACGCGCTGGCCACGTCGCAGGCCGTGTATACGGGCATGTTCGAGGATGGCTCGTTCACCCGCTGGCGCGAACTGTCGGTGGCGTACGACATGCCGGAGAAGTGGGCCCAGCAGTTCAAGGCGTCCCGTTGGAACATCGTGCTCACGGGCCGTAACCTCGGTGTGAAGACCAAGTACTCCGGTGTGGATCCGGAAGCGGCGCAGTCGAACAGCGACACGCGCGGCAACGAAGAGTATTTCTCCACGCCACCGCTGCGCATCTTCACGCTGCGCATGAACTTCACCTTCTGAGGCGAGCAAAGATATGCGTATGTTTTCAGCCGCTCGCCGAGTAGTCGGACCGGTGGGCACCGTAGCCGCCGCGATCGCGATGTCGGCGTGTTCCACGGACATTCTCTCGGTCGGCACGCCGGACGTGCTTGCCGAAAGCGCGCTGGGAGGCTCGCTGGGCGCCTCCACGCTGCGCAACGGGTCCATGATGGACTTCATC
The DNA here is from genome assembly GCA_019752115.1 of Gemmatimonadaceae bacterium. Taxonomy (NCBI): domain Bacteria; kingdom Pseudomonadati; phylum Gemmatimonadota; class Gemmatimonadia; order Gemmatimonadales; family Gemmatimonadaceae; species Gemmatimonadaceae bacterium. The sequence goes on along the minus strand of JAIEMN010000081.1, from coordinate 1,374 downwards.
GTGGCGTACTCGGGCACGATCGACGGCTTCCTGGTCTCGACGGGCAACATGGGCGACGAGATTCAGACCACGGATACCTTCGCCGATCGCTACAACACCGACGGCCGCAATCAGAACGAAGTGCTGGGCGGCGCGATCAATTCCATGTACAACTCGCTCCAGCTTGCGCGCGCCGGCATGTCGTCGGCGATCGAGGCGTGGACGAAGGCCAAGACCAGCACGGCCGCCGCGGTCAAGGATTCGCTTTCGGAGATGTATTCCATCCGTGGCTTCACCGAGGACTTCTTCGCCGAAGCGTACTGCTCCGGCGTACCGTTCTCCAAGGTGAACGGCGATGGAACGTTCGCCTACGGTGATCCGCTCACGACGGCACAGATGCTGGCCGCCGCGAGCGCGACCTTCGATTCGGCGAACACGATCGGTTCCGGTGCGACTGTCAAGAATCTGGCCGCGGTGGGCAAGGCGCGCGTGCTGATCAATCTGGGGCAGTTTGCCCAGGCTGCGGCGGCGGTGTCGGCCGTGCCCACGACGTTCCGGTATCAGGTGTTCCACTCCACAGCGACGGGCCGCCAGAACAATGGCGTCAACAGCGGCACGTTCGTCGCTGGCTCGCGCTATACGGCGGGCACCCGCGAAGGGACGAACGGGCTCGACTACATGAGCACGCCGGCCGATCCTCGCATGCCGTGGCAGGCGTCCACGCGCGTGGGCTTCGACGGCACGAGCCGCAACCTGCCGCAGCAGCTCAAGTATCCGACGCTGGCGTCGGCGGTTACCCTGGCCGACGGTATTGAAGCGCGGTTGATCGAAGCCGAAGCCGCGCTCAATTCCGCCGGGGCCGGTGGCTCACAGGGGGCGCGTGATCAGATGACCACCGTCCTCAACACGCTTCGCTCGAGTGGTGGCGTGGCCGGACTGGCCGCGCTCACCGCGCCCACGACGCAGGATGCCGCCGTGGATCTGCTCTTCCGTGAGCGGGCGTACTGGCTGTGGCTCACCGGCCACCGCTTTGGCGACATGCGTCGACTGATCCGTCAGTACGGCCGCACGGCCAGTGCGGTGTTCCCGACGGGCGGCATGCTCTATCGTCCGGGGAACAGCTACGGCACGGATGTGACCTTCATCGTGCCGTTCCCGGAGCGCAACAACCCGAAGTTCAACGGGTGCATCAACCGCAACCCGTAACCACGGGGGGAGGAGGACAAAGGGCCGCCGGCGCGATGCGCCGGCGGCCCTTTGTTTTTGGGGGTGAATCTTAAGAGCCGAGAACCGAGCCGTGAGCGACGAGAGGAGAGTATGTTCAGCCGGGATGATCGGTAACGCTTGGACCGGGATGATGGGTAACACTCGCGGAGCCGGGAGCGAGTCGGTCAG
>JAIEMN010000080.1 GCA_019752115.1 Gemmatimonadaceae bacterium | reverse complement strand
TTACGCAGCGACCTCTATCGCATTCCCCTCCCCGTCACTCTCACCGACAGCACCCACGGCGAGATGACGCACTTCGAACTGATCACCGCCCGCGTCGTCGACAACGACGGCGTCGAAGGCGTCGGCTATACCTACACCGTCGGTACCAATGGTTCCGCGATCCACGCCACCATCGCCAAGGATCTGACTTCGGCGCTTGTCGGCGAACGCGCCGACCTCATCGAAGCGCTGTGGCAGAAGATGTGGTGGCGTATCCATTACGGCGGCCGCGGTGGTGCGGCGACCATGGCCATCGCCGCCATCGACATCGCCCTGTGGGATCTCAAGGCCAAGCGTTTCAACGTGCCGCTGTGGACGCTGCTCGGCGGCTTCGACGCCAGGGTGCCCTGCTACGCAGGCGGCATCGACCTGTGGTTCACGCTCGACGCCTTGCTGGCCCAGACCGACGGCAACCTCAAGAAGGGCTTTCGCGCGATAAAGATGAAAGTCGGCAGGCCCAAGCTATCCGAAGACGTCGCGCGGGTGCAGGCAATGCGCAAGCACCTCGGCGCGGATTTCCCCTTGATGGTGGACGCCAACATGCGCTGGAGCGCGGACGAGGCGATCCGGGCGGCACGGGCAATGCAGTCGTCGCAACTGGTGTGGCTGGAAGAACCCACCATCCCGGACGACATCGCCGGCCACGTGCGCATCGTGCGTGAAGGCGGGTTGCCGGTGGCGACCGGCGAGAACATGCACACGTTGCACGAATTCCAGAACATGATCCACGCGGGTGGTGTCACGTTTCCCGAACCGGACGTGACGGTGGTCGGAGGCGTCACCGGATTCATGAAAGTCGCCCGCCTCGCCGAAGCGGCGAACCTGCCGGTCACGTCCCACGGTGCGCACGACATCACGGTGCACTGCCTCGCGGCGTGCCCGAACCGCAGCTACCTGGAAGCGCACGGGTTCGGGCTCGATAAATACATCGCGGATCCGCTGAAGATCGAAGAGGGGTTCGCGATCGCGCCGGACCGGCCCGGGCACGGGATCGTGTTCGATTGGAAGGGGTTGGAGGCGCTGCGAAGCTGAGTAGTTCTGTTCGATAGCTCGCGTGAACAAGCATCGTCTGCCCCCACCCCAGCCCTCCCCCGACGAAGTCGGGGGAGGGGGTGTACGACTCCCTCCCCCAGCACAGCTGGGGGAGGGTTGGGGTGGGGGCCGCAGCATTCACCAGAACCCATGCTGCCAACTTCCATAAACGTCATCGTCCGCGACTGGCTCAACGCCAACCACGTCCTCTTCCTGGGTCCGGATGAGAACGTGCTGATCGACGCCGGCTACGTCACTCACGCCGACACCACCATCCGCCTCGTGCGCGAACGCCTCGGCGACCGCCCGCTGCACCGCCTCGTCAACACGCACTGCCACTCCGACCACATGGGCGGCAACGCCGCCGTGCAGCGCGCCTTCGGTTGCTCGATCTGGATTCCGGAAGGCGAAGCACCCTTGATCGAGGCCTGGGACACGCGGGCGCTGTGGATCGACTACGCCGGCCAGCGCGCGGAGCGTTTTCGGTTCGATGCGATTATCCGCCCCGGCGATACGCTCGCCATGGGTGGCTACGAGTGGGAAGCGATCGCCGCGCCCGGTCATGACATGGGCGCGCTGATGTTCTGGAACGCCCCCGAACGCATTCTCGTCTCGGGCGATGCGCTGTGGCAGCGTGGCTTCGGCATCGTGTTGCCGGGCGAGGGTTGGCGCGAGCGGCTCGCGGCGGCGCGATCCACTCTGGAAGCCATCCGCGCACTCGGGCCACGCATCGTGATCCCAGGCCACGGCACGCCGTTCACCGAAATCGATGCGTCCATCGACTTCTGCCTGGGGCGGATCGCGGCGTTCGAGGCGGACGAGACCAAGCTGGCGCGCTACATATTGAAGGTCATGCTCTCGTTCGCGCTGATGGACGTCGGCAGCCTCGAGGCGGCGACCTTGGCCGACTATCTGGCCACGATTCCGTTGTACCGCGAGTACGACCGCACCTGGTTCCACCTGGGCTACGAAGAACTCGCCCGACAGCTCTTCGAGGACCTGGCGCGCAGCGGGGCCATCGTGAAACGCGATGGCCGCATCTTCCCGGCCGCCGCCTGAACCTTCGATACGGAGACGATCCCGATGAAAGCATCCACGAGCCGCTGCATCGACATTGTCCTGCATGCCGGTATGTTCGCGCTGGCGCTGACCGCAGGACACGCGCTTGCCGCGGAGGGCGATCCCGCCGCCGGCAAGCGCAAGACCGTCACTTGCAACGGCTGCCACGGGCAAACCGCAATGAAGAGCGTGCCGAGCCTCGGCGGCCAGAGCCCGGCGTACTTCGTGGCAGCGATGATCGCCTACCAGGATGGCGTGCGCACCCACGCCACCATGCGCGACGTCGCGAAAGCATGGTCGCTGCAGGACCTGAAGAACTTCGCAGCGTGGTATGCGGAGCCGCTGGCGCCCGCGACTGAAGGCGCAGCTGGGCCGCGTTCGTCAGAACGCTGCGCGGCGTGTCACGGTGCCGACGGCCGCGATGCGGTGTCGCCCGACGTGCCACGCATCGCGGGGCAGAAGGTGAACTATCTCGAGCAGGTGCTGCGCGAGTACCGTGGCGGCACTCGGGTGCACGCCGTGATGCAGCCGCAAGCGGCCGATCTGACGGACGACGATATTGCTGCGCTCGCTCGTCACTTCGCCGGGCGGGCGGGGCTGCAGGTGAAGTAGTCTGCCCCCATCCCAACCTTCCCCCAGCGAAGCTGGGGGAAGGAGCTGTACATCCCCTCCCCCACGCGCAGCGTGGGGGAGGGTTAGGGTGGGGGCCAGCCACTCCCTCTTGCGGGGCATCACCGCTTCGTGATCACCACCTCCAGATACTCGGCCGGCACCACCAGCGACTTGGTACCAGCGCGGTTGAATCGCGCGAGCAGTTCCACCAGCCGCTTGTGCAGGGCGTTCTGGTTGTCGGCATCGAGCGCCGCGAACACCTTGTGGGTCGGGCCGTAGAAATTGCGGAAGATCTCGATGAAGTGCTCCGCCGAGCGATAGCGGAACATGAAGTAGCGGCGCTCGCAGCGGATGTCCGCCGCGCGCGTGCCGAACAATTGCACGAGCCGCGGTTCGGAGCCCCAGCCCATGGGCGACTTGAGCCCGGCCGGCGGCGGTACGAACGCGGCGATGGTCCGGAACAGTTCGCCCAGGAAACCCTCGGGCGTCCAGTTCGCCATGCCGATGCGGCCGCCGGATTTCACGACGCGCAGCATCTCGGCCGCAGCCTGTTCCTGGTTCGGCGCGAACATCACGCCGAAGGTGGACAGCACGACGTCGAACGTTTCGTCGGTGAACGGCAGGGCCTCGGCGTCGGCCACTTGAAACTCCATGGGCAGCCGGTCGCCGGCCGCGCGCTTGCGGCCCTGCTCCAGCAGTTCGGGCACGTAATCGGTGGACGTGACGTTCGCGAACCGGCGCGCCGCGGCGAGCGACGCATTGCCGTTGCCGGCAGCCACGTCGAGAACTGCTTCGCCGGAATACAGGTCCACGGCCTCGCACAGCGATTCGCCGACGATCTGCAGCGTGGTGCCGACGACACCGAAGTCGCCTGAGGCCCAGGTCACCTGCTGGCGGGCCTTGATCGCTTTCAAGTCGGGTTGCGGGGTCGCCTCGGGTGCCGTGTCGGCCGGGCGGGTCTGTGTCGTTTGCATGATGAAACCTCCGTGATTCGATGTAGGGGATGAATCCGCCTCGCTTGCCGCTTCGGCGTCTCAAGGCTGGCGCATTGTGTCGATCGCCCCCGCTCGATACTCGGCTGCGCGTCGACGTGATTTGTCCGATCGTCCGGAGTTGCGGCAGCGGCTTGACCGAGGCACCGGCGCACTTGATCGACACTCCGGAGATACCGTTTTCGGTCGGTCCGCGGCGGGCCGCCAACGCCGGTCGCGACGTCGATTACCATAGCGATACAACACGGGCCATGGTCGTACGGCTACGGCACGGCCCCGAACCGACGGAGGAGAACCCAGCCATGCGCAAGGCCCTGCTCGCGACGACCGTCGCATCCACCCTCGCCCTCGCCACCTTCGGCAGCGTCATTGCCGGAGACGACGCCGACAACGCGCTGCTCACCCGGGCACGGGCGCTGTTCAAGCCCTTGCCTGCGGACGCGAGCACGCCCGAACGCCCGATCACGCCCCAGCTTGTCGCACTGGGGCGCGCCCTCTTCTTCGAGACCCGCGTCTCGACCGACGGCAAGCAAAGCTGCGGCGAATGCCACCAGCCCATGTACTACGGCACCGACGCCCTGCCGCGCTCCGTCGGCAACTCGGGGAAGGTTCTGCCGCGCAACGTGCCCACGGTGTTCAACACCGCACTGCAGTTCTCGCAGCACTACGGCGGCAACCGCGTGGACGTCGAAGAGCAGGCGCTGAAGGCGCTGGTGAGTCCGCTCGCCTACGGCAACAAGGATTTCGCGGCGGCCGAGGCGCGCCTGCGGGCGATTCCCGGTTACCGCCCGCAATTCGAGCAGGCCTTCCCGGGCCAGGCCGAACCCGTCACCGCCGAGAACTGGAGCAAGGCGATCGGCGCGTACGAACGCACGCTGCTGACGCCCGCCCCCTTCGATCGATTTCTTGCCGGTGACACCGCCGCGCTGGGCGCGCAGGCGAAACAGGGCCTCGACAAGTTCATCGGCATCGGCTGTGCCGGCTGCCACAACGGCGTCGCCGTCGGCGGGCAGATGTACCAGAAGTTCGGCCTGACCCAGGACTACTGGAACCTGACGGGTAGCACCGAGATCGACATCTTCAAGGGCCGCGACAAGGGCCGCTTCCAGGACACCAAGAAGGACGAGGACGCGTTCATCTTCAAGGTGCAGCAGTTGCGCAACGTGGCCGTGACGCCGCCCTACTTCCACGACGGTTCCGTGGCGGAATTGCCCGATGCCGTGCGCGTGATGGGCAAGCTGCAACTGGGCCGTGATCTCTCCGACGGCGACGTCGCCGACATCGTCGCCTTCCTCGAAAGCCTCACAGGCGAAGTGCCGGCGCAGTTCGCGGCGGTGCCGAGCCTGCCGATCGGGGGTTACAAGCGGCAGTGACTACGGCCGGGGCCCCGGGGGCGCCGGTCCAGCCTTAGCGGTCGCGCCTCAGCACGGAAGAGCTGGTCAGGCGGTCGAAGACGTCTTCGAGCGTCGCGACCGGCCGGCCCTGGGGCGTGCAGAAGTAGCTCTTCGCCAGCAGGTAGCGGATCGCCGCGGGCCCGGCGTCGCTGACCCGCTGCCACTGGGCCGTGAAGTCCTTGGTCCAACCGCCATCGGGCCGCGCCAGGAAGTAACCCCGCCATTCGTCGGGGCCGCACCGCACGCCCTCGTACGTGACCTGCTTCTGGCCGCTCGCCGCGGTCGCGACCAGCGTGTACCGAATGATCTCGTCGGGGCCGATCGAGAACGCGGCCCGGTCGAGGTAGACCTCTCTCCCCGGATAGTGCGGCACGTCGATCTGCAGCAGATTCTCGGGTCGCGGCGGGGGCGGCGGCGGCATCTCGCGCTCGGTTGCCCGCTCCTTCGGGATCTTGTCGATCTTGGGTGGCGGCTCGGTCCCCGGAATCACGTTGCCGCGCGAGTCGTACTGCTG
>JAIEMN010000079.1 GCA_019752115.1 Gemmatimonadaceae bacterium | reverse complement strand
GACGCTAGGGCTTACCCCCCACATCCTGTCGCATTTTCAGTTGCCAGGACGTGTCGCGTTTTCGGTTGCCATTGACAACATCGACCAGATGCTGGTGTCGCTTCGACGCAGTGCAGATTTTTCAGCATTTCGCCGCACAATCTTTCACATCATACAGTCTAGGCGTCGCCTTCCAGTTCACCATGCACTTATCCATGCGTTCACGGCGCTGGAGACGTTGGTGGGAGGGTTTCCTTCAGAACTGGAGAGGTTGGATGCCAGCGACATCAACGTGCTCCAGCAACGTCTGCGACACGAGGTCAAGCGGTTCGCGAAGGAACGTGGAATGAACGCGTCACTTCGCGCACAGCTTTACGGAAAGCTGTCAGAGCTTCGAAGAAGCCCTTTCGTGACGCGCGTCGTTGACGCGTGCGAGTCGCTCTCGGTCGATCCAATGTTTCTCTGGCAGTACGCTCGCATCGGCCGAGAGGCAACACTCTCTGAGCTCATTCGAGACGCGTACGCGCGACGCAGTACGCTGATTCATTCGGGGTACGTTGAGGACATCGGGACCGCTACGGGAGACTTGCTTCGGATACGTGCACTCACGGAGCTTCTCCTCTTCTTCAAGTTGGGGGGCCAACCGAAGTGGCTTCGGCCGCTGGCGTGGGGCGATGCATCTCTTTACGGGCGATGGTACAACGCGAGAAGCGAGGAGGAGGCCGGCGCGGAGGACCGTGCACCCTGGGATGCGATTGAGTAACGTGCCGCTCGTTCCTTAGAGGATTGCGGGAGGACGCAGCGGTGATGCGGTCTCAGTACAGGGAGCCGTGTTGCAACAAGAGTTCTCCAGTTGGACGTGCCCCGAGCCCTTTCGGATTCGCGAGTAGTGGAGATGCTTCCGTCACGTACTTGGGTTGCCGAGCGGTTAACGCCCGCCGCGGGAGAAGCGGAAATCGCCGCGTAGCGTCCGCTCAGGGGTGGTCGCCCTCGATTTCGCCTTCAACGACGGCGACGATTTGGCGAGCGAATCCTGCAAGTTCTGAATGCCGACGCCCAGTTGGAGCGAGAAGTCGAGCGACGCATTGCCGGAGGTGAAGGCCTCGCCGGGCTTCGTGTTGCGGAACCACCACAGCTTCGCGCTGTCAGACGTGCCGCGAGCGACCATGGCTGAATCCGCAGGAAGCTGTGCCGTTCCATGGCAGCTGAGGCAGGAACTCAGCGGATTGTCGACCGGACCGTTCGCGCGACCCGCCCACCCAAGTGTTGCCGGCGGCTTTGCTCCAATGGGCGGGTTGGCCCGATACTTTACGAGCGGGGAGCTCTGATTAATCCAGCTTTGTGCCGGTCGCTGCCCTGAGGCGTAGTTCGCAGGAAGGAACGTCGGATCGTCGCCCCACATTAGCGCGAGTGGGCGGACACGGCGCCACGGATTGCTGTCGGCGACAGCGCTATCATAGTGGAAGGTGCCGAAGACCCACCCCCCCTTCGAAGACCGCTTGTCCTTTACCGCGACGTCGATTTGCAGGAGACGAACTTTCGTCGCGAGGACGTCCTTCGCCGAGTGGGCGCGGTTGATATCGGCCACCCACTCTGGTGAGCCCGCGAGGAATGGTACATCGGTGGACGTGGCGGTCGTAAAGAGCAACTTGAAGGCTACCGTACCCTCGGGAAACGTCGCAGCGGCCGGATTCGGGGCGACCGGATTACTCCACACGGAGCCGATGGTGTATCCGCCGCGGTCGCTGAAGAATCCGACGGCAAAGTTCCTGGCAATCGTTTTCTGGGTCGCGCTCAGCTCATAGGGACGGGACTGTCGCTCTCGCGTCAGGCCGCGCACGAACTCACGGCCGTTGGCGCCGGGGTGCAGCCACGGCGCATGGAACCACTGCCGCTTGGAATTCTTCTGCACGACAAAATCGACGTCGACATTGCCGTCGTACGCGTACGCGAGCACCGCCTGTAGATACGCCGCTGGCGCCGCGTGAAAGTCGATGCTGAGCCATGGGTAGACTGATGCGGCAGGCAGTGACGTGGGGTAGGCCTGACTGAGTTGAAACGTGGGCAGCGTCCAATCGGCCGGTGGCGCATAGCCAAAATTTGGGAAAGCCTGCGCCGCCAGTGTGCGTGGCGCGAGAGCGAATGCATACGCGAGGACGAACAGACCGTTCCGAAGGCCGCGCTGTAGATGCATGGGTGTTCACTCAGGTTCGTGAGGTGACGGGATGCGGCGACGTGATGTCGCTGCATTTGCGGTTCCGCTTGCGGCGTGCGCGCCACCATGACGGGGCGGGCAGCGGCGCCTTCGGGCGCCGACGGCGGGTCATTCGTCGAGCGCGTTTCGGCGACAATCGACGCCTCCGGCTCACGTCCGTCGATGTCGAGCGCGAGCCGGCTCCTGGCTCACATCGACGGGCCTCGCCTAGCGACGGCGCCGTACCTGTGTTGTGCGTTCGTTTGATGCGCTTAGGCGAATGGTGGCCATCATTCCGCCGTCCTCGTGCTCGAGAATATGACAGTGATACACGAACTTCCCAATGGCGACCGGATCAAGAAACGGAACGATCACTTTCACGACGCCTGGGATGCCAGCCGCCATGAAGGGCACGTTGACATTGTCCTGCAAGCTCACGCTATTCGCCGGCTGACCGTTGATCTGCGTGACAAAGAAGTCCGTTTGGTGGATATGAAAGGTGTGCAGTTCCGCCGTTTGGTTCACGATAGTGAACTCAACGATATCGCCCACATTGACGTCGGTGTCCACGCGCGATGGATCGAACTGCTTCCCGTTGATAAAAAACTCCGTTCCTGCCGTATTCTCCGTGTACACGAGGGTGATGCGCTTGGTGATCACGGCGCGGCTCAGGGCTGCTGGCGTCGGATGTACGTTGGTCGCTTTTGTGAAGCTGCGCTTCGTCAGCGTGGCGCGCGCGGCTGCCATTTGTGGCTGAGGAACGCGCGAACTGCTCGATGACGAGACCGTCGCCAGTGTTACCGGCGGATTCGAATCGCCCGCAGGCCCGGTATTCACGTATTGTGACATCAACGCGTACGTTCCAGCCGGCGGACCAATGACGGCCACTTCGACCCGAGACGACGGAGGAAGGAGGTACTGCGTCGCGGGCACGGGACAGACACCAGGCGACCAACGGCTCAGCGTCACGCAGCCGGTAAGATTGCCGTCTATTGCGAGAATATAGAACGGTACGCCGCTAAGGGAGAGATTCATGTACGAGTCGGCGCCAACGTTGCCGATTCTCCAGAACTGCACCTCCCCTGGGGCGATTGGGATGGTCGGATTGAGTTGACCATTCATCGTCTTCGTCTTCGGGGTGCCGCTCGAGTCGCCCGGAAGCCGGATGTCTTTGAGCAGCATGACGCGCTCTCGCACGCCGACCAGACTCGGGTAGTTGTCCTCAAGAAGACCATCAATGATGAGTCCTCCTGACAGGCCGCCGAGCACTTGGGGTTCACTCAAGCCGTGCGGGTGCGGGTGATTGTCAGTGATCGCGTGAAATTCCCCAGGAAGTGATCGTCTCAAAGTCCCCACCCCCATTCTGGGAGTCGGAAGATGGACGAGCTGGGGAGGGGGGAGACGGGGCTGGTGACAGCGGTC
>JAIEMN010000078.1 GCA_019752115.1 Gemmatimonadaceae bacterium | reverse complement strand
CGCGTGGAGCTCAAAACATGGCCCAGTGTCACCCATCATCCCGGTCTCGGTGTCACCCATCATCCCGGTCTGAACAGCTCAGGTCTCACATCTCGGTGCTCACGGCTCGGTTCTCAGTTCTCAAAGGCCACAAAAAATCATCCGCTCACCGCGTCCAGAAGACGATGCTCCCGCACCCCGTGAACGCCACCTGAAACGCGGCCGGCCCCATGCCGGCCTGGTAGATCTCGATGCCCACGATGCGATCGGGGTTTACGAAGGTGTCGAGGGTGCTCGCGTCGATGTCGCGCAGGGCGGCGCCATTGAGGAAGACGGTGGGGATGCAGCGATCGAAGCCGATCGCGCCGGCGGTCTTCTGGAAGAAGAACTTGTTGCCGTCGTCGCCGTACTCGATGAGCACCCCGGCCATGCTGCGCAGGAGGTCGGAGGTGGTCAGGGCGGCGCGGGCGTCGATGTCCTTTTCCGTGTAGAAGCGCCCCACGCCGCTGCGCTGGCGGTCGCGGAAGCCCTTGAGATCGGCGTAGCGCCAGTAGGCGGCGCGGACCTTCACCGTCTCCAACACGCTCTTGGTGCTCGAAAGCGCGATGAGCGGGGCGTCAGCGTTGGGCAGCAGGTTCGTCGTGAGGCGAAGGGGGAAGTACCCCACGGCGCGCACCTCGAGGGTCCTGGTGCCAGCCGGGACCTCGGTAAGCGTCCACTCGCCCTTCTCGTTGGTGCGCGTGGAGGGGCCGTTTACCACAGTCACCTGTGCGTTGGCGAGCGGGTGGCCGTTGTCGGCGCGGACCACGGCGCCCCGCACCGTGGCGTCGCCCACGCGCAGACGACGGGTGCGCAGCACGGTGGAGTCGCCGGCGCGGATGGTGTCGCGCAGCTCGCGGACCCGTGAGGCGCCGAGCAGCAGTTCGCGGCGCTCCACCGGATCGCCGCTCATCTCGAACTCCACGGCATCGAGCGAGTCGTCGCCGGCGACCACGCGCAAGGCGACGTTGCCTGGTGCCGGCACGTCGCAGAAGGCGAACCACCCGTTGGCGCTACTCACCTGGGTGCGCTGCTGCAGGCGATTGCCCACACCCTGCTTATCGATGCGCAGCTCCATCCACGCGGCTTCGAGCAGCGCGCCCCCGACTGGCGCGCGATCGGACGCGCGGCGCACGAAGCCCAGCAGCATCGCCCCGCCGGTGCGGGTCGCCCCGCATACGCTCGCCCGCAGGCGCCGCGCCGATGGAATGGCCAGATCCGCCCGCACATCGCTGATGGCGCCGACCTCCACCCCGTGCACGGGGGGCTCGATGCCCAGCGAGTCGAGGGCGGGATGATGAAAGCCGACGGCGTAGCGCCCGACCGGGACGCCGGTAATGCGGTACTGGCCGAGCGAGTCGGACTCGACGGCGACGCCGAAGGGCTCGTTCGACTCCATTGCCACCAGCTGCACCAGCGCCTTGGGGAGTGGGCCGCCGCGTAGTGAGTCGCGGATCACCCCGCGCACCGTGCCGCGCTGCGCGACGCGCGCGGTGATGGCGCTGTCGCGACGGATGACGCCGCCCTGACCGAATGACAGCGACGGGGCGAGGAGGAGACCGGCCACCACCGCCGCCAACGGCAGGGAGCAGGAGGAAGGGGGCAGGGGGGAGAGGGCTGCTGGCATGTGCAGGGCGCCGCGGGAGGCTACGTTCAACCTATGCCGGATCGACTCGGGGGCCAGCGCGTGCGGCGAATGGGCGTCTGTGGCGCGGTGCTGTGGCTCGCGGCAGCACCGGCCGCCGCCGCGCAGAGCGCCCCGCCACCGGCCGCGCAGAACCCGTCGCCCATGGCGGACGCGACGCGGATCCACGCGCGGCTCGTGGAACGTCTCCCCGCCGGGCAGATGCGTACGCTCCCCGGCCCGGGGGACAAACCCATCGCGCTCTTTATTCCGGAACGGGCGGCGACGCGCACTGCGGTGGATCTCCTCATCCACTGGCATGGTGCCGGCTGGCTCCCCGCGCAGGCGGCGGCCGGTCTCACGCGCCCCACCGTATCGGCGGCTATGACGCTCGGCAGCGGCAGCGGCGTCTACGATCGCACGTACCGCGATCCGGCCCCATTCGACTCGCTGCTGGCGCAGATCACGCGTGAGCTGTCCGCAGCACGCGGCGCGCCGGTGCGGATCGACCGCATCTGGCTCAGTGGGTGGAGCGCGGGGCACGGCGCCATTCGGCGCATTCTGCTGGTGCCGCGGCACGTCGAGCGGATCAGCGGGGTGCTGCTCATCGACGGGATGCACACCTCGTACGTGCTCGAGGGGCAGGTCTTGGCGAGTGGTGGCGCGCTCGATACCACCAATCTGGTGGCCCTCACGGCGTTTGCCCGTGCGGCCACGCGTGGCGACCGGCGCATGATCGTCACTCACTCCGAGATCTTTCCCGGAACCTTCGCGAGTACGACCGAAACCGCCGAGTGGATGCTCGCGTCGCTTGGGGTGAAGCGGCGACCGGTGTTGCGATGGGGGCCACGCGGCATGCAGCAGCTGAGTGAAGCGCACGCCGGGCGATTCACGCTCATGGGCTTCGCCGGCAACAGCGCGCCCGATCATGTCGATCAGCTGCACGCACTCCCCGAGCTGCTGAAGCAGCTGGTGCGCTGAGCCGCGCAGGGCGGGGACGAGGCGCGGCGACATTTCGGCCGGTGCGGCGTATACTCCAGTATCCATCCCGCCTGGAGAGCTCATGGTGCGCTCGCGATTGCTGCTGGTGACTGCCCTGGCCCTGGGGGCGTGCGCCCCGCATGGCGCCCGTCCCCCGGCAGCCATGCCGGATGTGGCCGGCGAGGTGGCTGGCGCAGACGAACTCGCGCCGGATGACTCCGTGCCGAGTGTGGTGGTCCGTACCTTCCGCGGCTCGCCGTATGTCAACGTGCTCGCGTGGGCGGGCGACGATGCGCGCTACGGGCTGCGCTCGAGTCTGCGTGAAGACGGTACGATCGCGCGCGGGTTTCACTCGCTCTTCTTCAGTGCGTCGGTGCTGCGGCAGCTCACCATGCGCAACGGCGGGGACTGGAGCGTTTTCCCGCTGGGAAGCGATCAGGGGCGCGTCTTTGCCATCAGCGGCTGGTTCCGCGACGTCCATTCGTGCGAAGGGCACCTGGGGTGCACGCCCTTCGAGGTGGTGACGGCGCGCGTGGAGGATGAGCTGCTGCGGCGTAGCGCCACGACCGGTCTCGAGGTGCGGGTGCACGGCCGGAGCGCGAACGTGCGCACGGTGCTGACGCTGAGCCCGGCGGTCGTGACGGCGTATCTCGCGAAGTTCGACTCGGTGGCGGCGGCGCAGCGCGCGGCGGCACGCTAGGGCGGCGTCGTCAGGCCGCGGCCGTCGGCGTGGGCTAGATTCTGCGCATGCGTATTCGACACGGCCTGCTCTGCGTCGTGATCCTGGCCGCCTGCACAGGCGGCGAGCGATCGTCGGCACGTGATGGCGCACCGCCGCCGGCCAAGGCGCTCAAGCCCCCGGCCATCGGCGCGGCGGCGCCGGCGCTCACGCTCACGGATCTCGATGCCCGGCCGGTTTCGCTCGCGGCGCTGCGGGACACGGTGGTGGTGCTGAACGTGTGGGCGACGTGGTGCCAGCCGTGTCGCATGGAAACGCCGGAGCTGGTCGCGCTCAGCCGGCAGTTTGCCAATGCGCCGGTGCGATTCATCGGGGTGAGCGTCGACAGCTACGGTGCGGAACCGGAGATTCGCGAGTTCCTCAAGGAGTTCAGCGTCCCGTATGCGATCTGGCTCGATCCGCAGAAGGATGTGCAAGCGCAGTTCCTCACCATCGGTGTCCCCGAAACGTTCGTCATCGACCAGCAGGGCGTGATCCGCGCGCGGCAGATCGGCGGCTTTCGGACCGGCGACTCCACTCTCGTGACCGCCATCCGCGCGTCGCTCGCGCCCTGACATGTCGCCACATCTTCTGACTCGCGCCCTCCTCGTGGCGACCGTGTTCGCAGCGTCTCCACTCGCCGCTCAACAGCCCGTGTCGCTCGATGTCGCCGGCCGCAGCGGCGCCAATCCGTCGGTCACGGCGCTCGGCGATTTTGTCGCCGTAAGCTGGTCGGCGGCGGCGAGCGGGGCGATGGACGTGTATCTCGCGGTGAGTCGCGACGGCGGGCGTCGCTTTGGTGCCCCGGTGCAGGTGAATTCCGTGGCCGGTCAGGCGCGCGTCAGCGGCGAGATGCCGCCGCGGGTGGCGCTCGTGCCGCGCGCTGGCGCGAAGGAGCCCGACGTGCTGGTGGTGTGGACCGTCAAGACCGGCAACGATTGGCAGCTGCTGCAGGCCAGGTCCACCGATGGGGGGGCGCACTTTGGGGCTGCGTCCACGGTGACCGGCAGCGACGCGCCCGGCGCGCGGGGGTGGCAGGCGGTGGATGTCGATGCGCAGGGCAAGGTGCATGTCCTGTGGCTCGATCATCGCGACGCGGCGGCGGTGCCGATGACGCATCAGCACGACCCCAACGCGCCCAAGCCGGATCCGACCGAGCGCGCCAAGCTGTCGCGCCTCTATTTCGCGACGCTGGGCGGCAGCGCGAAGAGTGTCACCAGCAGCGTGTGCTACTGCTGCAAGACCGCGCTGGTGCATCACGGCGCGTGGACCTTTGCCGCGTGGCGCCAGGTGTATCCGGGGAGCATTCGCGACATCGCCTTCGCGGCCACGCGCGATGGCGGGCGCACCTTTACGGCGCCGGTCAAGATCAGCGACGATCAATGGCAGATCGATGGGTGCCCGGACAACGGGCCCTCGATCGCCGTCGATGCCAAGCAGCAGGTCCACGCGGTGTGGCCGACGGCGGACGCCGGAAGCGACGGGAAACAGCTGGCGCTGTTCTACGCGCGCTCGAGCAATGCCACGACCGCCAAGGCGCCCGCCTTCACGCCGCGGCGCAAGCTGCCCACGGCGGGGCTCGCGTCGCATCCGAGTGTGGTGATGGGCGCGGGCGATCGGCCGTTCGTGGTGTGGGACGAGGTTGTTGAGGGGCAGCGGCGACTAGCCGCGGCGCGCATCGACGCCGATCGCGTCACGCCGCTGGCCATTCCTGGCGGCGGCGCGCTCTTCTATCCGGCGATCGCGGCGGTGCCCGGCGGGGCGGTGGTGGCATGGGTCCAGCAGGGCGAGCGCGGGTCGAGCATCAGTGCGGTGCGCGTCGCCCCCTGAGTCCGCCAGACACACTGGCTGGCCGGCGGGAATTTTCGGTAGCTTTCCGACGTCTTCATTTCCGTGAGTGTCTGTCTATGCGACGTGTGCTGCTCTCGCTACTGCTGGCTGCCGGATGCGCCGGCGGTGCGACCACCGAACCGGCGGTCGCCACGTTATCCGTGCGCGTGCGCGATGACGGCGGCAAGGCGGCCGGCGTGAATCAGGTGCAGGTGACGACGCCCGATGGGGTCAGCACGACCTATCGCACGGCGGCCAATGGGCAGCTCACGGTGCGCCTGCGCGAAGCTGGCGCGGTCTCCATACGCGTGGTGCCTCGCGCCCAGTTTGTCGGGAGTACGCCAGGGCTGGCGCGCACCATCACCATCGACGAAGGGCGCACCGAAGTGATCGACGTGACGGTGTATCGTTTGGCCGGTGGCATCGACTACACGCCAACGGGTATCTGATGCGCATCGCCAAGCAGAGCGTGCTGGCCCTGGTGATCGCGGCGGTCTCCGTCGCGACCGCCACCGGATGTGGACTGGTCGACCCGGAGTATCAGTACTTCACGGTGGCCATCGACTCGGTGACCGGCCCCGACACCGTGATCGCGAAGAGCAGCTTCACGCAGCAGCTGTGGGGGCCGCTCAGCTCGAATGGCTGCGCCGAGGTGGATCGCATCTTCATTCGCCCCGGCGAAACGCAGTCGCAGATCCAGCTGCAAGGGCGGCGCAAGATCGGGGCGTGTGAGAACGAGCCCGCCAAGTATCTCAAGGCGTACGTCGTCACGCTCACCGCGCCGTCCACGCCGGGGCCCTACGCGGTGTCGGTCCTGCGGCCCGGCCCCACGCTCGTTCGCACCATCACGATCAAGTGAGGCGCGCGCGGCTCGCCGGCTCGCTCCTCGTGAGTGCGCTGGCCGTCGCCTGCGCGCGGGTGGTCCCGCGTGCCCCTGCCGCACGCATCACGCCGATCCTGGGCGACTGGCCGAGCGACGGGGCTCCGCCGCCATCGGTGCATGCATCCACGATGGCCGAGGTGAACAGCACGCTGACGGCGGCGTGGTTCGCCGGCGCCTACGAGAGCGCGAAGGACGTCGGGATCTGGTTCACGCGGTATGAGCGCGGGCGTTGGACGCCGCCGGTGGAGATCGCGACCGGTGGGCAGGCGGGCGGCGAGCGCTTTCCGACGTGGAACCCGGTGCTCGATGCGCCCGGTGGCCACCGGCTCGTCCTCTACTACAAGGTCGGCCCCAACCCGCGCGAGTGGTGGGGGATGGTGCGCGAGAGTGCCGATGGCGGCCGCACGTGGGGGGCGCCGCGTCGTTTGCCCGATGGCCTGCTGGGACCAATCAAGAACAAGCTCGTGCGGCTGCGTGATGGCACGCTGGTGAGTCCGTCGAGTACGGAGGCGCCCGACGCCGCGAATGCGTGGCGCGTGCACTTCGAGCGCTCCACCGATGGTGGGCGCACCTGGACGCAGGTGCTGCCGGCACCGTCCGCGCGCGAGGTTGATGCCATTCAGCCGACGGTGCTGGTCCATCGCGATGGCGCGTTGCAGGCGCTGGTGCGCACGCGCGGCCCGGGCGTGTTGTACGAGACCTGGAGCCGCGATGCCGGGCGCACGTGGAGCGCGCTCGCACCCACGGCGCTCCCCAATCCGAACTCCGGGATCGATGCCGTGACGCTACGCGATGGGCGACAGCTGCTGGTCTCGAACCCCGTTCGCGACGGGCGGACGCCGCTGGTGGTGAGTCTGTCGCGCGATGGGGTGACGTGGACGCCGATCGACACCCTCGAATCGGCGCCGGGGGAGTACTCGTATCCGGCGGTGATCCAGACGCGGGATGGGCTGGTGCACGTGAGCTATACGTGGCAGCGGAGACGGGTAAAGCATGTCGTACTACGTGTTCACTGAGCCCACGGTCAGCGAACGGGGCTTAGACGTGAGTAACCCCTGAGAGCTCAGGGGGAAGAACGTCAGGAGGAAGTGCTCAGGACAACAACTGCGGTCCTGATGCCCACTCCCTGAAATTCTTCCGCCTGAGCTCTCGGGGGTTACTCAACTCCGATGTCAGACACGCCGACATCAGACTCCCGGCGGCACCTCAATTGTCGGCGGCGCTCCACCCGCTGGCCGCGTCAGCATCGTCCCCGCCGGTGCGAACCCCGCCACAAACCCCCCGTGGCTCAAGAAGAACTGCCCATTCTCCACTCCTGCCCAGCGGTCGAGCCGCGCCTCCTTCCCCGTCGGATCATGTGTAAACGTCGCCTGCGTGAGCGCGCGCCATGAGCCATCGGCCAGCTGCACCCACTGATTGCCATAGCGCGCCTTCCGCCGCAGATCGCCCGTCGAGCCGCCGAAGTTTTCGCTGAACGCGTACAATCGCCGCAGATACCCGCCGTCCTTGGGCGCGCGGAAGCCGGCAATCAGCATCCACTGCTGCCGTTCGGGGTGATACCAATAGCCACGATACTCCGTGGCGGTGCCCACCGGCTTCGCGGTGACGAAGAAGCGCTGCACACTCCCCGTTTTCCACGGGTAGACGAGATGCGAGTGGCCGCCGGTGCCTTCGTTGCCGAACGCTTCGGCCACCACGCCCTCGCCCTTGCCGAGTAGCGACGTGCGGTTCTCTTCGGCGACGGTGCTGCGATTCATTGCCGTCTGCCCTTCGGCGGCGTCCCACACCGAGAAGATGATGCGGCGTTCGGTGGGCGAGTTCACTTGCATGCCGAAGTAGCCGCGCGCGAAGCCGGTGGCCATGTAGTAGGTCGTCACCGGATCGTCGACGGCGGTGACTTCGCTGTAGAAGCCGGTGATGGGCCACGTGCTGTCGGTGGGATAGCGCAGGTGCACGCTGGCGGCGTTGCGACGCGGCTCGCGGTTGGCGTGCGCGTCGGCGGCGGCTGGGCCGCGCAGGAGGAGCGCGTCGATGCTCGCGGGCGTGGGGGCGGCGGCGGTGAGCACGATTGCCACGTAGCCGGTGTCGCGGATGGTCACGGTGCCAAAGTCGATGACCGTCGTGTCGCCACGCGTGGCGCTGATGCGACCGGTGCGCGTATCGCGCCCCACGGTGATTTGCCAGCGGCCGGAGGCGCCGTGAGTCGCGACCTGCAGCTGCAGGTCGCCGGGGTGCCGCAGGAGCGCGTACCATTGGAGCGCGCGGCCGGGCTGGGTAAAGGGGGCGACCGGCCGCCGTGGCGAGATGGGCGCGCCGTCGGCGTCCGGGTGGAGATAGGCGGTGTAGGCCGGGACCACCAGCGCCGAGTCAGCGACGGGCGCGGCCGGTTGCGCGGCGGCCGATGTCGGGGCGAGCCGGGCCGCCGCGGCCAGCAGGAGCATCCAAAATCGCGTCATGCGCGAACTTAATGCGGGGAAACGGTTTATTCCCGTGGGGGCGGCGCGGTAGCTTCTTCCGGTCGCTCCATCGGTCACCCGGTCGGGTGGTGTCCTTCAGCGTGTGAACATGTCCCTCCGAATTTCCGGCGCCCTGCGCGCTGCCGCCGTGCTGGTGGCGTTTCTGCCTCTGCGCCTCTCGGCGCAGGCGGTGTCGTCGTCGCCCGCCGGGCTCTGGCACACCATCGATGACGCCACGGGGAAGCCGCGCGCGGAGATTCGCATCTCGGTCGCCGGCGATCAGCTCACGGGCACGGTGGTCCGGTCGCTCGTCCCGGGCGAAGAAGGGGACAAGCTGTGCGACAAATGCCCCGGCGCACGCCACAATCAGCCGCTGATCGGCATGGCCATTCTGACGGGTCTGCGGCGCGATCGCGAGAACCCGCTGCTCTGGACCGGCGGCGAGGTGCTCGACCCCGATGTGGGCAAGGTCTACAAGGCCAAGGTCGAGGTGGCCAGAGACGGCAAGTCACTCAAGATGCGCGGCTTTTTGGGGGTCGCGATGCTGGGACGCACGCAGGTCTGGAAACGCGCCGGCGAGTGACGCCGTAGGTTGAGGCATGCGCCTCCTCCTCAAGCTGCTCATCAATGCGGTCGCGCTCTGGTGCGCCGCGCAGTACATCGACGGCATCCGCTACACGGGCACGCTGCCAGGGCTTCTGGTGGTGGCGCTCATTTTTGGCACGGTGAATGTGCTGATCAAGCCGGTGCTGAAGCTCTTCGCGTTCCCGATCACGGTGCTCACGCTGGGGCTCTTTGCCCTCGTGATCAATGCGGGGATGCTGCTGCTTACGGCCAAGCTCGCCGCCGGGTACGGCTTTGGTGTGCGCGGCTTCGTGCCGGCACTGCTGGGCTCGATTCTGGTGAGTGTCGTGGGCGCTATTCTGGGTTTGCTGATTCCGGATAAGGACGACGACTGAGCGATCCGTTAGGCTTCGTATCATGCGTCGTCCTCTTCGATGGTTCGCGGTCGCCGGTGTGGCGATCATCTCGCTCGCTGCCTGTGGCAGTGACAGCCCGCTCCGCATTCAGCCGGGGCCGTCGCAGCTACGCGTGATCAACGCGTTTCCGTCCCCGGTCGATCTGGTGGTCGATGGGAGTCCGGTGGCGCTGGGCATTGCCGCCGGGACCGTGGCCCAGGTGGCGGTGAGCGACGGCGCCCATGCCGTCGCGCTGCGGAGTGGGACCACCACCACGGCCGCGCAGTCGGTGACGGCGGCGTTTGCGGCGCTCCCGACGATCGCCGGCATTCGCTCGGCATCGGGCGCGCTGACGACGACGGCGCTCGACGACACCAACAGTGTGGTGCCAGCGGGGGCGACGAAGCTGCGCGTGTTGCATCTCGCGGCCAACGCCGGTGAACTGCAGGTCTATCGCACCCAGCCCGATTTCGCGACGCCGGTGCGCTGGCAGTTTCCCTTCACCTATCAGACGAGCATCACGAGCCTCAGCGCCCCGTTCTACCAAAGCACGGTGGGCAACTGGGAGGTGCGCGTCTGGCAGACGCCCACCGACGCCACGGGATGGGGGACGAGTGTGGTGCGGGTGACGGTGACGCTGGGGAGTGGGGGGAAGCGGACGGTCGTCATCCTGGATGCGCCGGGGGGCGGGGTGCGGCTCGAGGTGTTGTGAGACGCGAGGGTGGTGAGTCGTACGTGTCGTGAGACATGAGGAACCCCTCAGGTATCAGGGGGGAGGTGAAAAGGGAGTGGGCATCAGGACCGCGATTCGTGCAGTCCCGATGCCCACTTCCTTTTGTCCTCCCCCCGGATGCCTGAGGGGTTCTCGGCCCTCCGCCTCCCGCCCCCTCGCGCTATACTCACGCCATGACCGATCCGCTGGACGCGCTCCGCCAAGCCCTCGACGGGCGTTACGTCATCGACCGCGTGCTCGGTCGCGGGGGCATGGCCACGGTGTATCTCGCGCGTGATCTGCAGCATGATCGACCGGTCGCGCTCAAGGTGTTGAACCCCGAGCTTTCCGCGTCGCTCGGCGCGGAACGCTTTCAACGCGAGATCCGGCTCGCGGCGCGGTTGCAGCATCCGCACATTCTCGGGGTGTACGACAGCGGTGCCACCGGTGACGTGTGCTGGTTCACGATGCCGTACGTCGAAGGCGAGTCGTTGCGTGATCGGCTGCAGCGGGAAACCCAGCTGCCGGTGGCCGACGCGGTGCGTATCACCCGCGAGATCGCGCTGGCGCTCGACTATGCACATCGGCATCAGGTCATTCATCGGGACATCAAACCCGACAACATCCTGCTGATCGATGGGCAAGCGATGCTGGCGGACTTTGGCATCGCGCGGGCGCTGAATACGAGCGAGGCAGGGATCACCACCGCCGGTATGGCCGTCGGCACACCGGCGTACATGAGCCCCGAGCAGGCTACGGGTGACGGTACACTCGACGCACGCACCGATTGCTATTCGCTGGCGTGTGTGCTGTACGAAATGCTCGCTGGCGAGCCGCCGTTCACGGGACCCAGCCCGGTGGCGATCATGGCGCGGGCGGTGACTGAGAACCCGCGCCCGATCATGCAGTCGCGCCCGACGGTGCCGCCCGGGGTTGCCCGCGCGATCGAGCTGGGTATGGCCAAGATTCAGGCGGATCGACCGGCCACGCTCGGCGAGTTCGCGCAGATGCTCGATCAGGGGGAGCGCACGACGGGCGCGATGCATGTACCGTCGACCGTGGCGCCGGTGGCCGCATCGACCACGGCGTCAACGGGTGCGATGTCAGCGACCGCGACAGCGGTCGACGCGTCCGCGCCACGCGCCAGAAGCCGGGCGCCGTGGCTGGTTGGCGCATTGGTCGGTCTGATGGCGCTTCTTGGCGGGGTGTGGTGGGCGAAGCGGGGAAGCGTACCCGCCGATACGGGGGAGCAGCGTATCGCCGTGCTGCCGTTCGAAAACGCTGGTCGCGCCGACGACGAGTACTTCGCGGACGGCATGACCGACGAAGTGCGCACGCAGCTGTCCGCTATTCGCGGCATTCGCGTCACGGCACGGGCGAGCAGCTCCCAGTACAAGAAGTCCGGCAAGAAGCCACACGAGATCGGCGCTGAGCTCGGGGTGCAGTACATCCTCACCGGCACCGTGCGCTGGATGAAGGACGGCGACCGCAGCCGCGTGCGCGTGATCCCCGAACTCATCGAAGTCGAGCACGAAGACACGAAGTGGAGCCAGCCGTACGACACCGTCATGACGGATGTCTTCGCGGTGCAGAACTCCATCGCCACTCGGGTGGCCGAGCAGCTCGACGTCGCGTTGGGCGCAGCCGGTCGTGCCAAGGCGGGCGAGGCGATGTCGGGTAACGTCGATGCGTACGATGCGTTCCTGAAGGGCGAGCAGGTCAGCAACGGCATGGCGACGAATGACAGCCCGACGCTGGTCAAGGCGCTCGAAGACTACGATCGGGCGGTGGCGCTCGATCCGGCGTTCGTGCGCGCGTGGGCGGCCGTGGCGCGCGCGAATGCCTCGATTGCGTCGACCGGACCGACCAAGGCGATCGTGGACCGTGCCCGCTTTGCGGCAGCGCAAGTGGAGAAGCTCGCACCGGGACGCCGCGAGGCGCTGCTGGCTTCGGCGGCCATCAAGCTCAACATCGATCTCGATTACCAGGGCGCCCAGCAGGACTATCTCGCGCTCGTGGCGCGAAATCCCAACGACGCCGAAGCGGTGTCGGTGCTCGTCGGTGTCGATCGCACGCTGGGCAAGTGGGAGGATGCCATCGCCCATGCCCGAAAGGCCACCGAATTGGACCCGCGATCGATCAACGCGTGGCGACGGCTGGCGAGTGCCTATCACGATACGCGGCGCTACGCGGAGGAGCTCAAGGCGTGGAACACGGCCCTGGCGCTGGCGCCGCAGAATCTCGGCATCATTCAGGGGAAGGCGTTCGCCTACCTGAGTCTCGGGCAGCTCGATTCGGTGCAGGCGCTGGTGAACGAGCGACTCAAGATCGTTGATACGAATGCCCTGTGCGTGCGTTTTGCGCTGTATCAGGAGACCATGTGGGCGCTGCCGCCGGCGCTGTGGCCGCGCATCATCAGGTTCAGCGTCGCCGACTTTGGCGGAGACAAAGGCCACTGGGGGCTCAAGATCGGCCATACGTGGCGGCTGCTGGGCGATACGGCCAAGGGTCGGGCTTATGGCGATTCGGCACTGGTGTTCTTTGACGCGCAGCTGCGTGATTTCCCGGAACGTGCGCAACTGCATGAACTGCGCGGGCGCGCGCTGGCGTTGGCCGGGCGCAAGGCCGACGCGATTGCCGAAGCCGAGAAGTCGCTGGCTTTGCGCGAGACCACGAACGACGTCTCGCTCACGCCGTACGTGCACTTTCAGGTGGCGCGTATCCTGATCCAGAGTGGCGAGTACAATCGCGCGCTCGATCTGCTGGAGCCGCTGCTCACGTCACCGGCTTCAGACGTGACTCCGGCCTATTTGCGGATCGATCCGACGTTCAAGCCGCTGTACGGCAATCCCCGCTTCGACCGCCTGGCGAAACGGTAGGGCTGGCGGAACCCGCCGGCGGGGGCAGGGATTGGTCGAGTATGCCTACACTTCGCCGGTTTTTCGCCGCGGCGCTCGCCGTCGCCGCCCCCGCCCTCCCTGCGCAATCGCCACCGCCGGCGTTCACGATCGCCAATTTCAAGACCGAAAGCGGCGTCGTGCTCCCCGAGGCGCGCGTCGTCTACGGGACTTATGGCCATCTGAACGCCGCGCGCGACAACGCCATTCTGGTGCCCTCGCATTACATGGCGAACTCGCGTGGCTATGAGTGGATCATTGGCGCCGGCAAGGCGCTCGATACCACGCAGGTGTTCATCGTGGCCACCGAGCTGTTCGGCAATGGGCGCTCGTCGTCGCCGAGCAACACGCCGGAGCCCCTTCACGGGCCGCGCTTTCCGGTCACCACCATTCGCGACAATGTGGAAGCGGTGCACCAGCTGCTCACCAAGCAGTTCGGGATCACGCACCTCAAGGCGATCATCGGCTTTTCCATGGGCGCCCAGCAGGCGTTTCAGTGGGCGGTGCGCTATCCCACCTTCGCTGATCGCATTGTGGCGACGAGCGGCACGGCGCGCACCTACGGCCACGGCATCATGCGCCTCGAAGGGCAGATCGCCGCACTCACGACCGACTCGGCGTTTCACAACGGCGACTACACGGCGCCGCCCAAGCAAGGGCTCGCCGCATTCGGCCAGGTGTGGGCGGCGTGGCTCTACTCGCAGGAGTGGTGGCGCAAGGAGCTGTGGAAGACCGTCGCGAAGCCGGGCACGACGCTCGCGGAGTACATGGCCTCGTTTCGCACGCGCTTCAGCGCCGATGCGAACGATTACATCCTGCAGGCCCGCACGTGGGAGCAACACGACGTCGGCACGACGCCGGGCTTTGGCGGTGATACGGAGAAGGCGCTGCGATCCATTCAGGTGCCGTTTCTGTATATGCCGTCGGAGACGGATCTGTATTTCCCGGTGGGCGACGCGCGGTACGAGGCGTCATTCATGCGGACGGTGACGCTGCGACCCATTCCGTCGCTGTGGGGGCATACGGCGGGGGCGGCGAGTAATCCGGGGGATGCGGCGTTTCTGAATCGAGAGATTGCGGCGTTTCTGAAGTGAGATGTGCGACGCGAGACGCGAGACGCGAGATGTGAGGAACCCCTTAGGCGTCAGGGGGGAGGACGAAAGGGAGTGGGCATCAGGACTGCATGAACCGCGGTCCTGATGCCCACTCCCTCTTTTCCTCCCCCCTGATGCCTGAGGGGTTAAAGTACCATCCGCACTACGGCACGACCTTCGAGTTGCCGACCACCTTCACCCCATCCGCAAACGTCGCCGTCAGCAGATACAGGAGTTTCGTCGACGGCAGTGCACTCGACGCCAGCGCGTACTCCGACAGCTGGTGCGCGCCGTTGGCCTTCGAGCCGCCGATCGCGATCGCGGGGATCTTGCGTACGACGCCGGGGTTCGCGTCGGTGGCACCGGTGGCGACGGCTTCCTGGGCGCCGGGCATGCCCGCCGTCATCCCCAGGGCGCGGTTGATGTCCACGGCCGTCTGCACGAGCGGATGCGCGCGCGCGCCCTCGAGCATCTTGGCGGTGCCGCCGGCCTGATTCTTCTGCTCGATCTCGATGCGGAGGCCGACCTTCTGATTGTCGGCGACTTCCTTGGTGATGCGGGTGATCGTGCGGTCGAGCGAGTCGAGGAGCACCGGATCGGAGCTGCGGAGGTCCACGGTGAAGTAGAGCTCCTGCGGCACGGCGTTGAAGATGTTGCCGCCATGGATCTGACCGATGTTCATCACGGCGCCGTCGGGCAGGGCGGGGAACTGCAGCTTGTACAGGCGATCGATCGCCTCGGCCACAGCCTTGACCGGCGTGGGGCGACCACGCGACGCCAGTGTATGCGCGCCGGGGCTCGTGAACACATACCGCGTCCAGTAGATGCCGAGCGCGCCGTAGGCCACGCTGCCGTACGAGCCATCGGGCACAATGAGCAGGTCGGGCGCCTTGTTGTGCGCGAGCCAGTACTCGGCGCCCTTGAGCCCGAGCTCTTCCTGCGTCGTGGCGATGAAGATGATGTCACCCTTGCTGGTGAACTTGGTGGCGTTCATGGTGCGCAGCGTGGCGAGCATGTTGCCAACGCTGGCGGTGTTGTCACCCACGCCGGGAGCGAAAAGCGTGTCGCCGCTGCGACGGACCTTCTTGTTGGTCTCGTTCGGGAAGACCACGTCGATGTGGGCCATGATCGCGATCGTGGGCCCGCCGCCGGTGCCTTTGCGCACGGCGATCACGTTGCCGATCGAGTCGATGGTGGGCTTGAGCCCTTCCTTCTCGAACACGGCCTTCACGTAGGCGCCACGCTTGGTCTCGAGCCCCGACTTGGAGGGCATCTCGGTGAGCGTCACCCACTCCTCGACCTGCTTCGGGAAGTTCTTCTCGAGCAGGCTCATGGCCGCCTTGATGTCGGGGCGCTCCATGAGCTTGGGGTCCCAGGAGGTCGGGTACTGGGCGGGTGATTGGGCCGACAGGCGGCTGGCGAGCAGGAGGCCGGCCGTGGCAAGGAAGCGCAGGCGCATCGTTCTGGGTCGGGGCTGAGGGTGATCGGACGCAGGAATCTACTGCGGATACGAGGAAGTCGGCCCTGAAGACGGCCGGCGTCCCCAGCTGAGGTAATTCGCCCCCGCAGCTTGTCAAATCATTGCGGCCGAATCATTTGACGAGGGATCGGCGATATCCCATGTTGGAAGAAGCCTGCCGAGTCTGCCCCGGTAGTTTGCGGTTCCCGCTCCAGATTGCCATGTCGTCGTTCGCTCCTGAGTCACCGTCTCGCCCGTTCCGCCTTCGGCTGTTCGGGGCAATGCAATTAGTGCCGCCGGTCGACGCGTCCGACGAGGAGCGCGAACGGGCGGCGTTGCTGGATAACCGGCGCCGGGTGCTGGCGGTCCTGTCTGTGCTCGCGGTCACCCCCCGGCCGCTGACCCGTGATCAGCTGGCCGACTTCTTCTGGAGTGACAGCGATCCGGCCAAGGCGAAGCACTCGCTCGCCGAGGCGCTGCGTCTGCTGCGTCGCGTGTTGGGCGCCGAGATCCTGGCGCCACGCGCGGCCGACCTTGTCCTCGATCCGGGAACGCCGCTCCAGAGTGATGTCGCGCAGTTCATCGCCGCCCATACGGCGGGCGATCATGCCGGCGCGATCGCCGTATATGCGGCCGACCTGCTCGACGGCATCTACGTCGAGCGTGCGCCGCGTTTCGAGGAGTGGGTCGAACGGCAGCGTGAGTCGTTGCGGCGGCAGTTCGCCGCGTCGTGCGAGGCGGAATGTCGGCGGCTGTCGCATGCGGGTGACCATGGGCGCGCAGCGACGGTGGCGCGACGCTGGTTGGATACGGCGCCCCTGTCGTACGATGCTGCGGAGGCGTGGATTCGCGCGCTCACGACACCCGGGACCACGGAAGCGGTGCGTCAGGCGCGGGAACGGTTCACGCACTACGCGAATCAGCTGCGCGAGGAGTACGACGCCGTCCCCGACAAGCGCCTGACGCGGCTGATGGACGACGCGGAGCAGGCCTTGGCCTCTCGGCAGCAGGCGACGCCAACGGCCGCGTCACCCGTCGCCCCGGCGAACCCGTCGACGCCGCCGCTCGTCGGGACCGCTGGCGTCGCGCCCCCCGTCGCCACACCGGTCGCGACATCTCCGCGCGTGACGTCCCCGCCTATGATGGCCCCGTCGCGCACGCGCCGCCGCGCGTTGGGCGTGCTCGCCGGGTTGGCGGCGGTCGTTGGCATCGCGTGGACCAGCGATCGAATCGGCAAGGCGCGCCCGGTCTTCAGCAGCACCCCTGACCGTCGCACACTGCTCGTGATGGCCGACGTGGAGAACGCGACCCCGGACACGCTGCTGGGCCACGCGGTGGCCTTGGCGATGTCCACGGCGCTCAATGAGTCGGACGCCCTGCGCGTGCTGCCGCCCAGCCGCGTACAGACGTTGCGGCGGCTCTCCACCGCCGCGACCGATAGCGTGGCGCGATTCGGGCCGTTCACGGAGGCGCTCGCACGTACGGTCGCGCTGCGCGCGGGAGCGAGCGCGGTCGCCGTGCCGCTGGTCGTCGCGCTCGGCCCGCAATTTCGCATGGCGCTTCGCGTGGTCCGACCGGGCGATGGCACCGTGCTTGCCACGGTGCAGAGCGACGCCGTGGCGCCCACGGAGCTCATGGGCGCGCTCGATGCCGTCATTCGCAGCGCGTTGCGAAAGCTGGGGGGCGCGCGCGAGGCCACGCGTCAGCGCCCGCTCCCCGAGTACACCACCACGTCGCTCGAGGCGTTGCAAGCCTTTGCCGAGGGGGCGCGCGCGTTCAATGCCGACCGGACGCTGCCCGCGATCGACGCGTATCGCCAGGCGGTGGCGCTGGATTCCACTTTCGCGCTCGCCTGGAATGCCTTGGGGCGGGCGTTGGCGTTCAACAACAATCCGCAGGGCGCCGATTCAGCATTCCGTCGCGCGGAGCGCTATCTCGACCGCCTTTCCGATCGAGAACAGACGATCGTGCGGGCGTCGGTCGCTCGCGCGCGCGGCGTGCTGGACAGTGCGATCGCCGTGCGGGGGCGGTGGCTCGCGACACACCCTGATGATGCGGAAATGCTCCGGGCGCAGGCATATGATCTGCTCACGCGCGGCCGCAAGGCGGAAGCCGTGCGCATTGCCGAGGCGTACGTGCAGCGCGATTCGCTGGACGAAATCGTCTGGACCAATCTGGCGCTGTCCTACGAAGCCGATGATCCGCTGACGCGGCAGAAGGCGGTGGCCGCGTTTGGCCGCGCCGTTGCCCTGGACACCAACATCCGATACGGGCCGCTGTTCACGCAGCGCTATGGCGATCTCCTCGTGCGGGCCCAGATGTACGACAGCGCCGAACGCACGTTTCGCTGGTACGCCGACAAGACGCCCGTGTTGCGGGCGCGCGCCGCCCGCTCCCTCGGGCAGCTTGAGCTCTGGCGCGGACGACCGGCCGCAGCCATCGCCCCTCTTCGCGAGGCGGTCGCTCACAGCCGTGTCGCGTTCGATACGCTCGGCCGGGTCCGATCACGACTCTGGCTGGCGTCGGCATTGCAGCTGTCGGGGCAGCCGTCGGCGGAAGCGGTGCAGCTCGATACGCTGGTGCAGGAGGCACCTCTCGTGCGCGAGCCGGTCGTGCTGTACTGGGTCGGCCTCTCGCTGGCGCGCCAGGGACGTCTCGCCGACGCGCAGCGGGTACTGCAAGGGCTGACGCGGCGCGTGGTGTCGTCCTCCGTCGCGCACGGTGCCGCCCGAGATCTTCTGGCCGCGGAAATCGCCGCCGCGCGCGGGGACGCTGCACGCGTGCTGCCGACGCTGGCCGCCACCGCGCAGGTGGACAGCTCGGATGTCACCTACGAGACGCTGGCGTGGGTAACCCTGCAGGCGGGCGATACGAGCGCGGCGCGCGCACAGGCGCTGGCGCTCGTGCAGCACAAGCCGGCCTTCGGCTTTGAGGGCTGGCTCGCCCGTGGGCGTGCCCAGGCCTGGCTGTCTCAGATCGGCGATCGTGGGACCCGCTGATGCGACGTGCTCACCGCACGCCGGGCGGTTCCCGCACAGTCAGCGCGCGTACGATGGCAGCGGGACTTCCGCGCCGGGCGACGGATTGCGCATCCCGTCCTGAAAGCCGCGCTTGAAGTCAGGATTGCGCATGGCGATCCCGAAGCCGAGCGCGATACCAAACAGGAACAGCAGAAAGGCGAACAACTGCCCCATGGCTCGGCGCGATGTCGTGGGGAGCGGGCGGCCGTCCATCGCGTAGCGCACCTCGCTCGTCGCGGCGACCATGGCCATGCGTTCGAGTTCGGCAATGCGGGCGCGGAGGCGAGCGTTTTCTTCGGCGAGGGCAGGGTCTGGTGCGTGCATCCCGAAGCCTCGTCAGAACTTGGGCGCGAAGTCAAGCACGAGCTCGAGGCCCTTGAGCTTGAGCAGCGTGGTGTTGTCGATGGTCACGATGCGCGCGCCCTTGGGGTCGATCGTCCAGAAGCGCGCCGAGGCCCGGCGATAGATCACCTGTGGTGCGCCCAGCACCGGCTGTGGGCCGGGGGTGAACGTCAGCGAGACGTAGGCGCCGTCGGGACGCGAGTAGCTGAGGGTGCGGCCATCCGCGCTCCAGTGCGCCTGCTGCCCGCCGTCGCTCGTCACCGTCACGCGCGAGGTCGCCACGGGGAACGGACTCACGTAGATCTCGTTGCGCCCCGACACGTTGGACGTATAGGCGAGCCACCGGCCGTCGGGCGACAGGGCAGGTTCATCCTCGTCCGCGGGCGAGTTCGCGTAGGGCACGGCGCGCAAGGCGGAGTCCCGGCGCACGATGGCCAGATCCACGGACGCCGCGCCGGCGCCGCCACTGCTCCCACTGATGACGATCCAGTCCCCGCGCACGCTGATATTGTCGATGCGACGCCATCCGGACACCGCGCCCAGGTCACGGAAGGCTCCGCTGCCGTCCGCCGACCGCACGCGCAGCTGGTTCGTGCGGGAGAGCGTGTAAACGACGCTGTCGCTGGTGTCGTTCCCGTCGGCGACGCTCGCATGCTCCTCGTTGGTGATGCGCGTCCACGCCCCGCGGGCCATGTCCTTCACGTAGAGCGTCCCTTCTGAGGCGGTCCCGCGGGCCGACATCAGCAGCTTGTCCGCCTGCGGCGCGAAACGCAGCAGGTAGACGACGAGATCATTCGCCGGCGGGACCAACAGGGTGTTGGTGTCACCCTGGTGGAGCGTCGCGCGGCTCGATGGGCGCCACCCGGAGAGTTGGCCTTCTTCACGGCGCGTGACCACCAGCGCGCCCGACGCCGACACGTCGTACTCGGCGTGGGCCACGATCGGTGAGCGCAACGTGACGCCCTCGGCGATCTGCACGCCGGCGCCCAACGTATCGACCTTGGCGGCGTCGAAGGGGAATGCCAGCAGGTTGCCAAAGCGATTCACCACCAGCGCGCGCCACCGCGCGACATACATGGGGGTGGCGCCGAACATCACGCGGCGAGCGGCCCCGCCGTCGGCCGGCAGGACGTGCACGACCGGCAGGGCATCCGAGCTCGAGTAGGTGAAGAGGATCGCGCCGCCGGGGAGTGCGTGCGGACTCGTCATCTGCTGGCCGAGCGAATCCGAGCGGAGAAGCGCCCGCAATTGCCCGTTGCGCGCATTCGCCTCGAAGAGCACGTACTGGTCGGCGACGACGATGTGATCGGCGTCCCGCCACGTCGTGCCGCCGATGAAGCCGGGGGGAAGTGCCGCCACGGTGGACACGGCCCCACCGCGCAGCGGGATCCGCATGAGCTTCTGGGCCGCGACAAAGGCCAGTTCAGTGCCGTCGGGCGAGATCGACAGCGCCGCGGCGCCTTCCGTGCCCGCGAGCGGGATCGGCTGGAGTGATCCCATCTCGCGTACGAAGAGGCGCAGCGGCGGAGCGGCGACACCGCTGTCGGCGATCGAGGCGCGCGCCTGATACACGACTGCGCGTCCGTCCGGGCTCACCGCGAACATCCGTCCGCAGCAAACCGCCATCAGCTCCAGTGAGTCCGGTGCGCCGATCACGAAGCGCACCGGGCCGCCAGTCGCCTCCGCCGCAGCGCTGCGCGTGGGGCCGCGCCACGCCATGAGACCGGCGCCGAGCGCGATACCGGCGGTGATACCGGCGGCCCACGGGATCACGCGTCGCGCGGGCGACACCACCGGTGCGGCCCTACGCGGGCCGCTGGTGCGCCCAACCGGCGCAGGGGTCGCCCCACTCAGCATCTGCACAAACTGCTCGGCGCTCGCGGGGCGATCGGCGGGCAGTTTCTCCAACGCACTCATGATGGCCGCGGCCGCCGCGTCCGGCACATTCCGCCGCAGTTCGTCGACCGGTACGGGCTGACTGGTGAGCACCTTCGAGACGATCGCCTGCACGCTCGGCCCGCTGAACGGTGGTTCGCCGCTCAGCATCTCGTAGGCGACGGCACCGAGCGCAAAGAGATCGGTGCGCGCGTCGATGGTGCGCTCGCCCATCGCCTGCTCGGGGCTCATGTACTGCGGCGTGCCGAGCGAGATCCCGGTCTGCGTGAGCCGCGCTCCGCCGGCCTGGGTGGCCGCGAGCGCAATGCCGAAGTCGGCGACGAGCGCCTGGCCCCCCTGCAGCAGGATGTTCTCGGGCTTGATATCGCGGTGCACGATGCCGCGCTGGTGCGCGTAGCTCAGCGCGCTGGCGACTTCCTGCGTGAGGCGCAGCGCATCGGCCACGGGCAGTTGCTGCTCACGATCGAGCCGCGCGCGAAGCGTCTCGCCCTCCACGAAGGGCATGACGTAGAACACCCGATCGCCGGCTACGCCCGAATCGAAGAGCGGCAGGATGTGCGGATGCTGCAGCGCTGCGGTGAGCTGGATCTCCTTGAGGAAGCGCTCGACGCCGACGGCTGAGCCGACCTCCTGATGAAGCACCTTGATCGCCACCCGCCGATTATGACGCACATCAGTGGCCAGGTAGACGGTGGCCATGCCCCCCTGCCCGAGCTCGCGCTCAAGGGTGTAGCGATCGGCGAGGGCGGCGGCGAGAGCGTCGGGGACGGACATGGCGGAAAAGGTACACTCGCGGCGCCGATCCGGTCGGGATGGGCCCGCGCACGTCTGCGTCGTTTTGATGACAGGTCCAGGCGTCGCACGTGCTAGGCTGCCACGTATGCCGACCCGCACGTCTCTTCTGCACGCCGCGCTGACGCAGTCGATCATCGGCGCCTGTTATGAGGTCTACAACGAGCTCGGCTGGGGGTATGCCGAAGTCGTGTATGCCGAAGCACTCGCCTGCGTGCTCGAAGCGCAGGGCACCCCGTACGTCCGGGAGCAGGTCCTGCAGGTCTGGTTCCGACGCCGCGTGATCGGCGTGTTCCGGGCCGACCTGGTCGTGGACAACCGCGTCATCGTGGAGCTGAAGGCCTGTAATCGCCTCCAGCCGTCGCACGAGGCCCAGCTCATCAACTATCTGCGCGGATCCGGGCTCCAGGTCGGGTTGCTCTTCAACTTCGGACCGAAACCGGAGGTGCGTCGGTTGATCTGGACGCCCACGCAGCAGCGTCTGATGAACGACTAGACAATAATGGCCACGGAGGACGCACAGACTCTGGGTATCTCAGTGAAAAAATGGCCACGGATCACGCGGAAACGCACGGTGGAATGTCGAGCGAACGACAATCCACCGTGCGTTTCCGTGCAATGCGTGGCAAAAAAACAGAGGAACTGCGGGCCTACGCCAGAATCGGCAGCCCCTTCGCGATCTTGTCCTTCCACACCGCTGGTCCCGTCTCGTGCACGTTGTCGCCCGTCGCGTCCACCGCGACCGTGACCGGCATGTCCTCCACATCGAACTCGTAGATCGCTTCCATGCCGAGGTCGGCGAAGGCGACGACGCGCGACGAGCGGATCGCCTTCGACACGAGATACGCCGCGCCGCCCACCGCCATGAGATACGCCGCCTTGTGCTTGCGGATGGCTTCGAGCCCGGCCGGACCGCGCTCGGCCTTGCCCACCATGGCGATGAGCCCCGTCTTGGCGAGCATCATCTCGGTGAACTTGTCCATGCGCGTGGCCGTCGTTGGGCCGGCCGGGCCGACGGCCTCGTCGCGCACGGGATCGACCGGGCCCACGTAGTAGATCACGCGGTTGGTGAAGTCCACACCCGCCGGGAGCCCCTCGCCGCTCGCGAAGAGATCGGCGATGCGCTTGTGCGCCGCATCGCGGCCAGTCAGCATCTTGCCGTTGAGCAGGAGCCGATCGCCCGCCTTCCAGGTCGCCACGATCTCAGGGGTGAGCGTGTTGAGATCCACCCGCTTCGCGTTCACATCGGGGCGCCACGTCACCGCCGGCCAGTCGCTCAGCTTGGGTACCGGCAGCTGCGCCACGCCCGTGCCATCGAGCGTGAAGTGCGCATGCCGCGTGGCCGCGCAGTTGGGGATCATGGCGATGGGCTTGCTGGCCGCGTGCGTGGGATAATCCCAGATCTTCACATCGAGCACGGTGGAGAGCCCACCGAGCCCCTGCGCACCAATGCCGAGGGCGTTGATCTTGTCGCACAGCTCGATGCGCAGCTCCTCGATCTTGTTCTGCGGGCCGCGCTGCTTGAGCTGCGCCATGTCGATGTGCTCCATGAGCGATTCCTTCGCCATGAGCATCGCCTTCTCGGCGCTGCCACCGATGCCGATGCCGAGCATCCCCGGCGGGCACCAGCCGGCGCCCATCAGCGGCACCGTCTTGAGCACCCAGTCCACGATGCTGTCGCTGGGGTTGAGCATGGCGAACTTGCTCTTGTTCTCCGAGCCACCGCCCTTGGCGCCGAGCTTGACCTCCACATGGTCACCCGGCACGAGCTCCACGTGCACCACCGCCGGCGTGTTGTCGCGCGTGTTTTTGCGACCAAAAGCCGGGTCGCTCACGATGCTTGCGCGCAGCACGTTGTCGGGGAGCAGGTAGGCGCGGCGCACGCCCTCGTCGACCATCTCCTGGATGCTCAGGGTGGCATCCCAGCGCACGTTCATGCCGACCTTGAGGAACACGACCACGCTGCCGGTATCCTGGCAGATCGGGCGGTGCCCCTCCGCGCACATGCGCGAGTTGGTGAGGATCTGGGCGATGGCGTCCTTCGCTGCCGGGCTCTGCTCCTTCTCGTACGCGTCGGCCAGCGCGTGGATGTAATCCAGCGGGTGGTAGTACGAGATGTGCTGGAGCGCGTCCGCGATGGACTGGATGAAATCGGCTTGGGTGATGGTGGTGGTCATACGCAGAAAGAAATGGTCGGGACCGGCCGTCGTGAACTGGGAAATCCCTGAGCGTGGGGTGATCCGAACACACCCCGAATGTCACGCCCGGCGGCCGCGGCGTAACCTTGTCGCCATGTCTCAATCCTCTGACGCGTTTGCCGCCTTTCGTGCTGAAGCCGCGGCGCTGGATGCCGCCGATCCGCTCGCCGCGTTCCGCGACCGCTTCGCCCTCCCCGAGGGGGTGACGTACCTCGATGGCAACTCGCTGGGGGCGCCGCCCAAGGCGACGGCCGC
Organism: Gemmatimonadaceae bacterium; assembly: GCA_019752115.1. NCBI lineage: Bacteria > Pseudomonadati > Gemmatimonadota > Gemmatimonadia > Gemmatimonadales > Gemmatimonadaceae > Gemmatimonadaceae bacterium. The sequence continues at coordinate 8,082 of JAIEMN010000078.1, read as the reverse complement.
ACGCCTCGCGCAGGTCGCGACCGAGGAGTGGGGGCAGGGGCTCATTCGCAGCTGGAACAGCGCCGACTGGATCGGCGCCCCGGCACGGGTCGGGGCCAAGATCGCCGGGTTGATCGGCGCCCAACCGCATGAGGTGGTGGCGGCCGACTCCACCAGCGTGAATCTCTACAAACTCATCGTGGCCGCGCTCACCGCGCAGCCCGGGCGCACCGTGGTGCTCTCGGAGCCCGGCAACTTCCCGACGGATCTCTACATGATCGAGTCGGCGATCGGCACGCTCGGTGGCCGCCATCGGCTCGAGCTCGCGTCGCGCGACGCGATCGCGAGCCGTATCACCGCCGACACGGCGCTCGTGCTGCTCACGCATGTGCACTACAAGACGGCCGAGGTGCATGACATGGCGGCCATCACGGCCGCAGCGCATGCGCACGGCGCACTCGTGTTGTGGGATCTCTCCCATTCGGCCGGCGCTCTACCCGTGGATCTCAACGGCTGCCACGCCGATTTCGCCGTGGGGTGCGGTTACAAGTTTCTCAACGGGGGCCCGGGGGCGCCGGCGTACCTGTTCGTCGCCGAGCGGCATCACGCCCGTGTGCAGAGCCCACTGGGTGGGTGGATGGGACATGCGCGGCCGTTCGCGTTCGTGGATCAGTACGAAGCCGGCTCGGGGATGGCGCGCTTCCTCTGCGGCACGCCGCCGGTGCTGGCGTTTGCGGCGCTGGAGGTGGGCGTGGATCTGCATCGCGAGACGTCCATGGCGATGGTCTCCGCCAAGGCGCAGCAGCTTGCCGCGCTGTTCATGCGGGCCGTGACCGCGACCTGTGCCACGTATGGCGTGGCACTGGTGGGGCCGCCCCCGGGCGCACCGCGCGGCAGCCATGTGAGCTTCGCGCATCCGGAAGGGTACGCGGTCATGCAGGCGCTCATTGCGCGCGGCGTCATCGGCGACTTCCGCGCGCCCGACATCATGCGCTTCGGCCTGACGCCGCTCTATCTGCGCTTCGCTGATGTCGTCCATGCGGCCGCGGTGCTGCATGATGTGCTCCTCACGGACGCGTGGAAGAACCCGGCATTCCAGGTGCGTCACGCGGTGACCTGACCCGATGTCCCCGCCGGAGGTCCGAGTTCCCCACAGGATGTCAGGGAACCGCCCTCAATTTCGTCCCACGGCATGCCGAGCTTTGAGTCAACCCTCCCGTACTCACATCGGCGATGCCGTCCACTCCTCCGACCGTTCCTCGCCTCTCCCAAACGGACCCTCTGTTTCGGGCGTGTCGTGAGATTCCCCATGTTGGCCTCGGCGTCGCCGACTCGCGCACCGGCCAATGGGTCGACGTCAACGGCACGTTCTGCCAGATGCTGGGCTACACGCGCGAGGAACTGCTCGCGCGGACGGTGCAGGACATCACGCATCCCGATGATCTGAACGCCTGCGTCACGCAATTGCAGGCGCTGCACGACGGGCAGATCGGCAGCTACCAGTGCGACAAACGGTATCTGCGCAAGGATGGCACGCTGATCTGGGTAGCGCTCGACGTGCGCACGATGCACACGCCCGACGGGGAGCCGTTCGTGCTGGGCAGCGTGCTGGAGATCTCCGAGCGGGTGAAGGCCGAACAGGCCGCTCGTGACGCCGCGACGCTGCTGGAGCGCATTTCGACGCACGTGCCGGCGATCCTGTATGAGTTCGTGCTCGAGCCCTCGGGAAAGATCCGGCTCCCGTTTGCGAGTCACGGACTCGCCGAGTTGATCGGCCGCTCGCTGAACGAACTTGCCGAGGATGCGAATACCTTCGTCTCCTATGTGTACCCCGACGACGTGCCCGCCTTTCTCCGCTCGATCGACGAGTCGGCGCGCACGCTCAGCGACTGGGCCTACGAGTTTCGCGTCTTGACCCCCAACGGGCAACGGTGGCTCGCTGGCGCCTCCCGACCGGAGCGGCGTATCAATGGGCATATCCACTGGTATGGCGCACTCACTGACACGACGGTGCTCCATGACCAGCGCCTGGCGCTCGAGGAACGCGAGCGGGAGCTGCGATACCTGTTCGAGCACGCGGCCGAGGGCATTCTCGTGTGGGACGCCGATTCGGGCGTGTACACCGAGGCGAATCCCTCAGCGGAGCGCATGCTCGGTTGTGCCCGCGACGCTCTCGTGGGCCAATCACCGATGACGGTCAGTGCGCACGTGCAGCCCAATGGTGTCTCGCGGGAGGCGTACCGCCTGCAGGCGATGGCGTGCATCGAGGAGGGGCGGCCGTTCGTGGCGGAGTGGCACGGCGTGCACGCCGATGGGCACATCGTGCCGTGCGAACTGCGTGTGACACGCATGCCCGTCGCCGGGCGGCGGCTCTATCGCGGCACCATCGTGGATATCACGGAGCGGGTGCGTGAACGGGAGGCGCGCGAGCGGCTTCAGCAAGCTATCGCGAGTTCGGTCAACGGCGTTGCCATGAGTGACTCACAGGGTGTGCTCACCTACGTCAATCCGGCGTTCCTGACGCTGTGGGGCTATCGCTCCGAAGCCGAAATCCTCGGTCGCTCCGCGCTGACCTTCTGGCGCGCGCCGGAGGAGGCGCAGGCGGTGGTGGTCTCACTGGCGAAGCAGGGCAGCTGGACCGGCGAGCTCACCGCGCAGCGGGCCGACGGGACAACGCGGATCATGGAGCTCAATGCCAGCGCCATTCGCGACGCCCAGGGCCTGATGGTCGGGATGCTCGCGGCGTTTGCCGATGTCACCGAAACGAAGCGTCTCGAGCAGGAGCTCAACCAGTCGCAGAAGCTTGAGAGTATCGGGCGGCTCGCCGGTGGCGTGGCACACGATTTCAATAATCTGCTCACGGTCATCAAGGCGTCACTGGATCTGGCGTTCAGCGAGTTGCCGGCCGACAGCATGGCGCGCTCTGACCTGCTGGAAGTGTCCAAGGCCACCGATTCCGCCGCGCGACTCACGCAACAGCTGCTGGCGTTCTCGCGCAAGCAGGTCATCGCCCCCACGACGCTCAACCTGAACGAGGTGGTGCATCGCGTCGCCGCCATGCTGCAGCGACTCCTTGGGGAAGACATCGTCCTCCGCACGGTGACGGCGCACGACCTGGGGTACGTGCGGTTCGATGTGGGGCAGGCCGAACAGATTCTGGTGAACATGGCGGTGAATGCGCGCGATGCCATGCCGAACGGGGGCACGCTGACACTGGAGACGAGCAACACGAACATCACCGAGGCGTACGCCCGTCGTCACCCTGGGTTGCGTGCCGGCGAGTACATCCTGCTGACGGTGAGCGACACCGGCGACGGCATGAGCGAGGAGGTTTTGGCACACGCGTTCGAACCCTTCTTCACCACCAAGTCCGCCGGGAAGGGGACGGGGCTGGGGCTCGCGGTGATCCATGGCGCGGTCACACAGAACGGCGGACGCGTGGACGTCACGTCGGCGCTGGGAGCGGGAACCACGTTTCATGTCTATCTGCCGCGTGTGCTCGCGCCGGTTGATTCCGAAACGCTTACCCCGCCGCTGCCTCTGCCAGAGGGCACGGAAACGATCCTGCTCGTGGAAGACGACGACCCCGTGCGGCACCTCATGACGCGATTGCTTGTGCAGCAGGGCTATCAGGTCTTCGCCTTCGATCGCGGACAGGCGGCGCTGACTTGGCTCAGCGCCACTACCGACGTGGTGCACCTGCTGGTCACGGACGTCATCATGCCGGGCATGAATGGCAAGCAGCTGGCCGACGAAGTCCAGGTCACGCACCCCGAGATCCCCGTGCTGTTTCCCTCTTGGTATACGGCGAATGTGATTGCGCAACACGGGGTGCTCGAGCCACAGATCCCATTCCTGCCCAAGCCGTTCTCCGCGCGCGAACTGGTGACGCGGGTTCGCGAGGTGCTCGACGCGGGACGCTGACGCGCAGTGAGGCGATCAGGCGGTCATCGCCACGCGCGCGACGGCTTCGCGGAAGGCCGTAATTGTAAAGGGCTTCTGCAGCAGGCGGGCAGCATGGCGTTCGGTGAGCACCACGCCCCGCGGTGAGAAGGCCCCGCCGGTGCAGAAGAGCACCCGCGGCTCGAGCGCGGGCACATGTGCGCTGACCCAGTCATGCACGGCGGTGCCATCCAGCTCGGGCATCATGACGTCGCACACGATGGTATCCCAGTCCTGATCCAAAGTCAGGCGCTCGATCGCTTCCCGACCGCTCGCTGCGATGTGCACGTCGTACTCCTCACCCAGCAGGCCGCGATAGGCCGCCAGCACCTGCGCTTCGTCGTCCACGAGCAGCACCCGCGGGCGCCGCGTGAGCGGGCGTGGACGACGCACGCCGAACTGGGGCGTGACGCGCGGCAGCTCCACCGGGCCCGTCAGCAGCGGCAGGCGCACCTCGAAGGTGGTGCCGGCCGGTGACGTCTCCCGCAGGCGCAACTCACCGCCGTGCGCCCGGACGATATCGGCCGAGATCACCAGCCCGAGCCCGGTGCCCAGATCGCGCGGTTTGGTGGTGAAGAACGGTTCGAAGAGACGGGGGCGCACGTCGTCGGTGATGCCACTGCCGGTATCGCGGACGCACACGCTGATCAGCTGTCCATCGCGGGTGGCCTCGATCACGATCTGTTCCGGCCGCGGCGACGCTTCGGGAATGGCCTGGGCGGCGTTGAGGAGCAGGTTGGTGAAGACCTGTGTGAGCTTCGTGCGATCGCCGCGCACGACGAGGCGCTCGGGGACGTGCACGTCAAGCGTGGCCCGGAAGACCACTTCGCTCCGCACGAGGGCGCAGGCATCGGCGATGACGCGGCTCAGGTCCACCGGCTCGACCACATCGGCGCCGCCATGGGTGAACTGACGCAGTTCCCGCACGATCGCCACGATGCGTTCGAGCCCGCCGAGATTCTCGCGGGTCAGGAGGCGCGCCTGTTCGGCCTGTTGCGCAACGTCTTCGGGGGTGAGGCGGCCAGCACGCGCCGCATCGATCAGCGTGGCGAGGGTATGGTCGACCATCTGCAGGTTGGCCATGACGTACGCGGCGGGGTTGTTGACTTCGTGCGCAATCCCGGCTGCCAGCTGTCCCACGGCGATCAGTCGTTCGTTCTGCGCGAGCTGGCGCTGATAGAGCTGATCGCGCGCGACCCGCGTCCCGATCTCCTCGGCTAGCATGTTGATGCCCACTGCCAGGCCGTCCAGGATATCGCCCTCGCGCCCCACGCTGGCGCGCCGATCGAATTGGAACGACGCAATGGCGACCACCACGTCGATCAGTTCCTGCAGCCGATCTTCATGCGAGATCGGATGCGCCGGGTGATCGGTCACGGCGTCGGACCCACTGCCGGTTCGCTGGCACGCCATGCCAGCAACCAGACGCGCGCGTCGGCCGGATCGGTGAACAGGCGAGATGGCGTCAGCGGCTTATTGAAGCCGAGGTAGAAGTTGCCGACCACGCGACTGATGGTTGAACCGATCAGCAGCGCCACGGCAATGGATGCGCGGAATGCATCGGGACCGGCAAAGACACTGCGGGCTTCGGCCGATTGGGATTGGATACCGCGCAGATCCACCAGCACGGGCGCTCGGCGATCGCCGACGAATTCGAGCAGCACCCCCAGATTCTCGCGGGCGTCGTCACCGGTGACAATGGCGCCGTCATGAAAGCGCCCGATGACGATCTCCCCGTCCACCCAGAGCGCACAAGTGCGGGTGTGACGAGCGGTAGGAGGTGGGGTAAGCGCCGTGAAGGACATTGACAGGACGAAGAGTTTCAGATCGTCCCAAGTTAGCATGCGGCGAGGATCTTGGTGGCCGCGTCCGCGGTGCGTTTACGGTGGCGTGGGACGAAAGGCGAGGCGCTCGAGCAGCACCTCGGTGTCTCCGCGACTCTCATCGGAGTCGGTTTGCACGGTGATGGCCACGACGCGCAGGGCCTCGAGCGGGACACCGGGAAACGCGCGCGCCACATCACGCGCCAGATCGTGGGTCACGGAGACCCAGCGTCCCTCGAGAGTGGGCCCGCCGACGTAGACGAGCCAGGCCTCCGGGAGCGTACTGAAGCCGATACGTCGACGCGAGGCGCTCGCTTCGACCAGGGAGTCGACTGCCGGCACGCGACCGTCCGCGTCCGGCGCCGCCCACATGTAACCGAAGAGCAGCGGCTTGCCATTCGCACCCGGGCGATCATCGCGAAGTACGATCCAGACTTTGAGCGCGGCATCATTCTTCCCGCGACCGCCCTTGTTGGGCGCGACCCCGCGTACGCTCTGCTCCACGCGAATTCGCAGGTCGAGCTGCGAAAAGACGGACGGACGGAAGCGGAGTGAAGCGGTGGTCATCTTCATCGCCGATCGATGCGTACGCAGCCGGCACGCCCGACCCCGCGCGGTGCTGTCGGCGTCCACCATGGCGAACCCGTTGTCGAGCGTGTTCTCGCCTCCGCCGTTCCCCGCGTCGTAGAGGAACTCGTACTCCTCACGAAAGGCGGTCATGTCGCGCTGATCGCACCAGAGGGTGAGCCCCTCGGGGAACGCCTCGCGCGTGGCGAGCGGGATGTCGCGATCGGCGAGCGCCTCGAGGCCGGTCATCTTGTACGTGCGATCCGCCCGCCACCCGATGCGTCCGGGAAGCGCCAGCGGGGCCCGCGGCTCCTGCACGGACGGCGCCCGGGGCCCAGCGAGCCGCGCGGTGTGTGGGGCGGTCGGGGCATCGGCTACTGCTCGGCGCGCCGCCTGAACCGCCTCGAGCCATCGCGCCTTCGCATCGCCGTCGAACCATCCGACTTCATTGAGCGTGAGGACCACCGCCTCGAGAAAGGCTTCCTGCGGAAAGTCGGACGCCACCCGGCCAGCGATGTGATCACCCGGCACTTCCCCCAGATCAAGGGCGTGCACCGCGTCGGGAAAGCGCGAGGCGCTGCGTGCCACCACACCGTCGTTCGCCTCACTGAAGCGCGCGATGCGCTTGGTGATCTTCATCCATGGGTGGGCATCGCGCATCTCGCTGGCGAGCGACACGGAGGCCAGCGGGACCAGCGACTCGAGTCGCGCGCCGGCGCCGCTCCAGAACGCCGCGCGGTTCGCCGGCCAGAGCGATTCCACGGCGCGCGTGGTATCGCACGCGGCCGGGCGGGGTCGGGAGATCACGGCCCGCAGCAGCGCGTCCGGGAGATCGGCGCGTTCGGCCACGGGCGTCCCGCCGTGCGGCGAGGCGATCGTCACCAGTCCGGTCACGGCGCTACCCGCAAGGATCGGGTCGCGCACGAGTGCTTCGGCGGCATCGACGCCGCCCTTGGAGTAGCCGATGATGAGGTACCGGGGCGTGGCATAGCCGCGCGCCAGCCGCAGCTGCGTATCGCGACGCATCGTCTCGAGGATACGCGCCGCATTGTCGCTGGCGCTGCAGCGCCCGTCGGTGCCGGCCTGCACGATGCGCAGCCCGAGGTCGTCGTGCAGCGCCCGCAATCCGCGCTGCCAGATCTCATCATCGAACAGCTCGCCGAAGATCCCCGGGACGTAGAGCACCGTGAGATCACGCGCGGACCCATCGCCGAGCGGGGTGTCGTAGAGCCGCGGTACCGCGGGCGACTCCACCCGGCGCAGCAACGTGCGCTCGGTGAAGACCTGCGCGAACAGCTGGGCCACCGTGATGGAGTCGCCGAACAGTCGCGCGGGGGCCTGGCGCACCTGGTCGCGTGTTCCGCTGAACCAGCGCTGCGCAAAGGCCCGATCGCGCGGATCGTCGATGGAGTCGCGCTCGGGTGCGTCGAGGGCCGCGTTCACGAAGTAGGGGAGCGTCCAGGCAGCCATCGCGGCGCGTCGGAGCGTTTCGCCGCTGCCGTCGGCGGTCACGCGGGCGCCTGACGTGCGGGGCGGTGCCCAGAGCGATCGCAGCGTGGCCAGCGGCGCGAGTTCGGGGATACGGCGCAGTTCCCGCTCCGCGCGATCCGCCAGGCGTTGCCAGGCGCTCGTGTCCGAGTCGATGCTGCTGCCCTCACCGCTGCCGCGCGGCACGGAATCCCCCAGCCGCCAGAGCGCGTCCACGTGGCCGGTGACCCCCCGCACGACGTCGCTGGCGCGCAGGGCCTCGCGCGTGCGCCGCACGCGGCGG
>JAIEMN010000077.1 GCA_019752115.1 Gemmatimonadaceae bacterium | reverse complement strand
CCGACCAATCCCTTTGTCTCGTGCCATGCTCCCAATCTCTCAAAGCGGGGAGCCTCCATCAAACCCGGGGCGCTTCACACCGTCCAAAGCCGGGCGGCATAACGAATCGCTGCTGCCGACGGGGCTGGGGCAGATGGTGACTGGCTCGTTGCGCCCACCTGTCGCATTCTTATGAGTCCCCGCGGCAGAACTTGGCGTTATATCGGTGGAACCACCATCTTGACCAGGTGTATATACAAGTGTAGGTTTGGCAATGACGTTCGAGTGGGATCCCGCCAAGAGCGCTCGCAACTGGCAACAGCGCGGCTTTGACTTCGCGTTCGCCTGCCAGATTTTCGAGGGGACGTACGTCGAGTACGATGATCTCCGCCGGGACTACGGGGAACGGCGCGTCATTGCCCTCGGTCTCGCGGAGGGCATTCCGCTCACGGTTGTGTTCACCGATCGCATCGATGCGGATGGGCACCTCGTTCGGCGTCTGATTTCTGCCCGTGTGAGCCATCGAAAGGAGCGCCGTCGCTATGCCGAAAGCCTCAAAGCTATCCAAACACCCGACGAAGGGTCGCGCTGATCTCGCGCGCCTGCGGCGCATGACCGATGCGGAGATCGAGGCGACCTCGCCGCCGGAGTTGCGCAATCTGCCTGAGGATTTCTGGCAGGGCGCGCGTGTCGTCACGCCGGTAACTAAAGAGGCCATCTCGATCCGGCTCGATACGGACGTGGTCGCGTTCTTCCGAAAGGCCGGGCCGCGCTATCAGTCCCGGATCAATGCGGTGCTCCGGAGTTACGTCGACGAGATGGCGCAGCGCGAGCGTCCACGAAAGTCCAAGCGAGCGACATAACGGGTCGCTGCTGCCGACGGGGCTGCTCACTGTTGGTGGCTGGCCCGCTGCGCGGGCCTGCCACATTGTTAGGAGGCCCCGCGGCAGAGCTTTGCGTTAGGCCACCACCAGTCTCGTGGGAGAACGCATGCCTCAGGTAAGTCGCCAAGATCCGCCGACCAACGGCCTCAATTGGGTGCCCTTCTCCAGCATGGCTGGCGGGTGGCTTGGTCCGCTCCTGCTGTTTTGGCTCTACGTCTGGGGGCCGTTACGGCCGTACGCGTATCCGGCCGGCGATCTGCTCCCCGACGCGTGGTTCGGTGTGATCGTTGCGGCGTGCATTGCGCTGTGGTGGCTGCTACCGCGCGGCTACTTCGAGCTGCGTGAGTTTGAACGCACCGGGCAGATCTACCGCCGGCTGGGGGTTCCGATCTTCCGGCGATTCGCTCCGCATGGCGATTTCGCGAATCAGTGGGAGCGCCGCGCCAATCCACACTTCCGAGTCATCCGGGGGCGCCGCTCGGCGGCGGAGTTCCTTGTGCGTACGGAGCAAAGCGAGCGAGGACATCTGGTCCTCCTGGCCCTGGGAGCCGTCTCGGCCGCTTACGCCGTCAAGGTCGGGTGGTTTGGGTGGGCGGTGTATCTGAGTGTTGGAAACGTGCTGGTGAACGTCTATCCCATTCTTTTGCAGCGATATACGCGAAGTCGCTTGCGTGCGGTGCTCCGATAACAGCGGTATAGGCGACGTCTGAACAGCCGGGAAGATAGGTGACACTTTGTCCGGGGACATGGTTAACAGTCTTTCTTGAGTGACGGCGCGCCGGTAATGGTGCGTGTGCGCTCGTCGAATCGACCGAGCAGGGTTTGGTAGTAGAGCACGTTCCAAATGCCATCGTCGATCTCTTCCAGGCCGATCATTTCGTCGTTGAGCGCCTGACTGAGGAACTGTTGGCCGTTGTGCAAGCGGAAGGTGCCGGCGCTGCTGACGCGCCGTACTTCGAAGTGGCCGGGATATGTGGGCGGGGTGACGCGCCTGGGAAAGGGGCGGGTCGAGGGATGCCAGCGCGAGGCCGGCGTCTCGTCGTTGAGGGCTTCATGCGGCCTGATCTCGTTGTACGTCTGCACGAACGCATTGAACACCCGCTGTTGCAGATTGGCATTCGCGGCCGCGGGCTTCGCGGCTTGCGCCTTCAGTACTCGATGCATGCGTTCATGGGCGCCGTTCTCTTGCGGACTTGCTGGCGTTATCCGTTGATGCACGATCCCGAGTTGCAGCCACCACGCGTTGAGGCGATTCAATCCGTGAATGCCATTCGAAGCGAACGGTGCCCCGTTGTCACTGCGGATTGCATCCGGGAGTCCAAATCGACGGAAGAGCTGTCGCAGCTGGCGGCGCACGCCGTCCGCTTTCACGTCCGGAAAGCTCTGGCAACACAGCACATAGCGACTGAAGTGATCGACGATGGTCAACGGATAGCAATAGATGCCATCACGGGTCCGAAACTGTCCTTTGAAGTCGATGGTCCACACTTGATTGGGCGCCGACGTCTGCAACGGCGCGGCACCCGGGTGCTTCCAATGCGTGCGCGAGCGGCGGCGTCGAACACACCCGTTTCTCGCCAAGATGTCGAAGATCGTGCTCCGTGCCGGCCACTCGGCGGTCGGGTCCTTGGTCTGCAGTCGCTTCAAGATCTTTCGAGCACCCCATCCATATCGGGCGTGCTCCGCGAGGATCAGCGCGACGGTGTCGGCCGACGTCTCGCTGGGCGAGCTCAGCGGGGCACGGCTGTGTTCACTCAGTCCCGCCACGCCAGCGGCCAGGAAGCGCTCGCGCCATTTGTACCCGGTGTTGCGACTGATCCCGTACCGGGCGCACAGTTCCGTCATGGTCCACAGGCCGCTGGCGAGGTCCTGCGCGAAGTGATGTCGCTCGAACATGGGATTGGTCTCCAGCCAAGGCATCGTCATCACTCCGAAAAGGGATTCGGAAAGTGTTAACCATGTCCCCGGACAAGTGTGAACCATGTCCCTGTACTGTACCCTGTCCATGCCTAACGGGTCGCTGCTGCCGACGGGGCTGATTGAGGAGCGCGACCGTCTCACTGCGTTCGCCTGTCGCACTGTTAGGAGGCACCGCAGCCGAACTTGGCGTTCGGTGCGGCGCTGATAATTGCTGAGGCTCCTTGTCCGGCTGCTGTGCAAGGATGCGAAGAACGGGTAACCTTGTTGGACCTACAATGAAAGGAATATGAGTTCAGGCATCTGTCCGCACTGTGGCGAGCAGGCGTTAACGCTGTGGCAGCGATTTTCTCTCGGGCCGGTCAAGAGCAAGAAGTGTCGGCACTGCGGAAAGCGAGTGCTAGGGTCGTGGATGGCGTTGCTGATCTGTATCGGTTTGTTCGGCCCGCACCTGCTGCTCGAGCGGCCTCAACCCGATCGGCTAACGGCAACACTCGTGCTCATCTATCTGGCTGGACTCATGGTGGCCGTTCAGCTGAGGCAGCCTCTCTCGCGCGGCGAGTAGCTACGGCACCGAACGGGTCGCTGCTGCCGACGGGGCTGTTTGTGGAGAGCGACTGGCTCGCGACGCTCGACTGTCGCATTGTTATGAGGCCCTGCGGCGGAGCTTTGCGTTCGGTGGCAGCTGCGCGGCGCAGGCATTCCTGCGGCGTTCGGTATTCCTCGGTGATAGTCATGTTCCCTGCTCCTGACGTCTCGCTCGATGCGGTGCTCCTAGGCCCTGCCGACCCCGAAATCGTCGCGCTCGAAGCCGCGCTGCGACGTGCCCAGCTGGCCGCTGATGTTAGTGGCTTGGATGCGCTGCTGGCGGACGATCTGTTGTTCACCGGGCCCGATGGCGTCGTCGGGACGAAGGCCCAGGATCTCGCCGCGCATGCGTCAGGGCAGGTGCGGTTCCTCGGCCACGATCCAGAAGAACTTCGCATTCGACGCGTCGGGCCGAACGTCGCGATTTGCGCCCTCTCCACACGACTGGCGGTGGAAGTCGCGGGCTCGACGGTGCGCGGTCGCTTTCGCTATACGCGCGTGTGGGCGCGCGAACACGACAGACCGTGGCGGGTCGTCGGGGGGCACGTGGCCGCCGTCCCCGATGCGGGTGCCCCCCCGGCAGCTTGACGGTGGGACAGCGATTCGAAGGAGAATGCCGTGAGATCGAGTCCACGTCTGTCGCAATGTGCGACCCCGCGCGGAGGGGTCCTGCTCGCCGCGCTTGCCGTACTCGCGTGCGCCGGGCGCCGCGATCTCACGCCGCGCATGGACGCCGCGGCACTGACCTATCTGTCGTCCGCGCCACCGGATTCTGCGTTCGTCTCATTCGGTATCGCCCGCTCGCCCGACGGCCAGCTGTTCGCTCGGAGCGATTCCACGGGCGAACACGAGCGGCGGGTGGTCGTAATTCGCGTCGCGCAACGTGATTCCATCCCGGTCATCACGATTCGCGAGGCGGATCCATGGTCTGGAATCTCGCATCGGTACGCGTGGACCACGGATGGTACGGCGCTGCTCATACGCGGAAGCGGCGCAGTCACAGGACGCGAATCGCGCGTCCTGTGTCTCGTCTATCGAGTCGCCGAAGGGGACTTGCTCGAGCCAGACGCGTGTCCACCGTGATCGGCCGTCGGTGGCGTGAACCGAGCCGGACTCAGCCGAATGGATCGCTGCGGCCGACGAGGCGAATCCAGGAGGGCGACTGGCTCACGGCGTTCATCTGTCGCATTGTTATCGGGCCCCGCGGAAGATCTTTGCGTGAGCCCACGATCAGTCTCCAGTGAGGACACATGCCTCAGGGAAGGCGCCACGATCGGCCGACCAACGGCCTGAACCTTGTGCCGTTCTCCAGCATGGCTGGCGGCTGGCTTGGTCCGCTCCTGATGTTTTGGCTCTACATCTGGGGGCCACTGCGGCCATTCGCGTATCCCGCCGGCGATCTACTCCCGGACGCGTGGTTCTCGGTACTCGTCGCCGCGTGCATCGCGATGTGGTGGCTGCTGCCACGCGGCTACTTCGAACTGCGCGAGTTTGAACGCACCGGGCGGATCTACCGCCGGCTCGGGGTTCTGCTCTTTCGGCGCTTTGCGCCGAATGGCGATTTCGCCAATCGGTGGGAGCGTCGCGCCAATCCACACTTCCGAGTCATCCGGGGGCGGCGCTCCGCGGAAGCGTTCCTCGTGCGTACGGAGCAAAGCGAGCGAGGACATCTGGTCCTGTTGGCCTTGGGAGCCGTATCTGCCGCGTACGCCCTCAAGGTGGGATGGTTCGGCTGGGCGTTGTACTTGAGTGTGGGAAACGTGCTGGTGAACGTCTATCCGATTCTCTTGCAGCGCTATACGCGATCCCGCTTGCGCGCGGTGCTCGGAGAGCGCCTGCACAGGTAGGCGACCACTTCGGGGCGCCACACACCGCGTCGTCCGGCCCGTCTGCGCGCTACGGCTGTACCCGAGCGAGGAACGCGCGCATCTCCTGCTCGACGCGATCGCCCGCGCTCAGGAAGACGTAGTGCGTGGCGTTGGTCAACGCGACGATCGTGGCACCGGGAATTCCGGTGCGGAATCGCTCGCGCCCCGTGGTGGTCACCCGATAGCCGATGCGATAGGTGGAGTCGGCGAGCGCGCGCAGTGTGGGGGGCAGCGACCAGTACCCGTCGATCAGTACCTCCGGCCGATCGGGTGGCAACACGTTGAAGATGCCCAGTACGGGCACGCGCACCTTGGTGAAATCGATGACGGCCGTCCCAAGAATGACCTTGCCTACGGCGTCGGTCGCGACCTCACCCTCGAGCCGACCGTCGGCCCGAAAGCGCATCAGCGTGGATAGTTCGCCAACCGGCACGGGGCCACCGATGTTCTTCAGTCGTGTCATGTACCGGGCGAACGCCGCGGGCGAGGCGGAGTCCGCGGCGGACGGCTGTGGCGTCAGTGCCTCTTGCGACGGCATGCTCGCGAGCTCCTTCACGCGCGCCGGGCCGTAGTCATAGGCATCCAGGTAGATCAGCGCGTGCAGTCGCTCCGGTGCCGTTGCCGCAAGCGTGCTCAGTTCATCTCCGGCGATCGAATGCCCCGCCAACACGGCACGGCGTGCGCCAAGGCTGTCGAGCACCGTGACGATATCGCGAGCGCGTGTCGCGGCATCGTAGCCACCCGTCGTGTTCGTCGACCGGCCGAAGCCGCGCCGCGTGACGGCCACGACGTGAAAGCGATCGCGGAAGCGCAGAGCGAAATCGTCAAAGATGTGGGCACTGTTGCCCAACCCCGACAGAAACACGAGCGTAGGGCCGGTACCGCCCCAGTCCAGCACCTCGAGCTGCACCGACGGCGCAACGGTTATGAGGCGCATCTGGTGTGGTGACGGATCGACGGGGGAGCCACCGGCGATCACCAGAGCGGCAGCAAGCACCAGTGGCTTCACGGGTCTCATCTCCTTGAGCGGGCGCGTCCGGGACAGGTATTTCGATAGGGCGGCGGGGCGTTGGCGGCCGTCCCCGGCACCGGCGTCACATCCGGCGCCCGTGCATCGGCACCTTCAGCTGGTATACGATGCTTTCATCGGGGGAGCCTTCGAGCGTGTCCACACCGTAGCGCACGGCTCGCGGGTCGCCATTGACCATGGTGCCGAGGAGGCGGTCCCAGAACGAGAACACGTTGCCGAAGTTGGTGTCCGTCCAGGGCAGTTCCATGTGGTGATGGAACTTGTGCATGTTGGGGGTCACGAAGACCCAGCTCAGGGGGCGATCGATCCACGCCGGCACGTTGATGTTGGCGTGCGTCAGATACGTGAAGAAGATCGTCACCACGCGATAGAAGACGTAGAACGCCAACGGGATGCCAAACACCAGCACGGTGGCGGCGGAAAACAGCTCCCGAATGACGTAGTCGAGCGGGTGGTGCCGAGTGCCCGTGGTGGCATCGACGTGCGTATCGCTGTGGTGGACGAGGTGAAGCCGCCACATCCACTTCACGTGGTGCAGCAGGTAGTGGGCGAACCACTGCGCCACGAAATCGAGCGCCAGCACCGCGATCACGAGTTCCACCCACATGGGCCACGCCACCAGGTGGAGCAACCCGAAGCCGTGCGCGTCCGACCACACGTACGCGCCGGCCATCGCGGCCGTGAACAGCCCATTGATCAGCATGGACGTGGTCAGGAAGAACAAATTGACGCGGGCGTGCTTCCACTTCGAGTACGGGAAGCGCACGAGCGGGACGGCGCCCTCGAGCGCCCAGAAGATTGTCAGGCAGGCGAACGCCCAGCCGAGCTTCTGCCCCGACGACATGGTCGCAAAGAACTGCGCGAAAGAATTCATGGCTCGAAGCTGTGCCGCAACGCCGGCCAAGTCCAGCTATCGCGACGCGGCGGCTCCCTTCAGCAGCGCCGCGAGGTCCGTCGTGACAATGCGCTGCGTGGTCTGATATCGCAGATAGACGACCGTCTTGCCGTCCGGCGTGAACTCGCCACCGAGTTCGTTTTCAGGTGTGTGCGTGAGCCGGCGAATCGATCCGTCGGCGATCGTGAGCAGGTAGAGATCGTTGGCGCCCTGGTCGGGGAGTCGAAACGTGACCTGCTTCGCGTCCATGGTCGGCCACCCGAGGTCGGCATTGGCAGGGAGAAGCATGCGCCCACCGCCGCCGGTCGTCGACAGCAGCATGCCCCGGTGGGTTCCTCCAGGCTGCTCCACCATCGCGAGCATGGAATCTGCCGACAGCGGTCGATAGCTGAAGGTATTGGAGCGGCTCCAGATCTCCTGCAGGGTGCCGTCATCCCGGACACCCACGACTCCGAACTGCCCGCCCTTCGGGTTGAGCAGCATGGCATACTGGCCCGGATAGCCGGCGCGCGCGAACAGATCGATGATCGCGCCGTCATTGGTCACCCGGACCGGGGTACCGCCAGCGCGCGGCACCCGCCAGAGATCCCCCAGGCGACTGTCGCGGTCGGCCTTGAAGAGCACCTCGGTGCCGTCGGCACTCCAGATCGACGCGTCTTCAGCACCGGGCCAATTCGTAAGCTGGCGCGGAGCGCCGCCCCCCACGTCCACGATCCAGACGTCCCGACTTCCGCCACGATCCGACGTGTAGACGAGCGACTGCCCGTCGGAGGAGAAGAGCGGACGGGAGATGTCGTACTCACCGGACACGAGCGTGCGGATGGCGCCACCGGTGACCGGAAGGACCCCAAGCTCACGCGATCCACCGCCGCGGTTGACGATGACGGACGCCGTTTTCCCATCGGGGGCGACCCAGAAATCACTGAGCCGCACTGAGTCGGGCGTGAGTCGGTGTTCGCCACCCGTGGCGACATCCATTGCCCAGAGGCCGTTCCGCTCGCTCGCGACGTTGAACGCCACCCGTAACGAACCGGGGCGCCACACGAGGGAGTTCGTCTCCTCGTCCCGGCTGTTGGTGACGCGGTGCTCTTCACCGCCGGCGGCGGCCACCACCCACACGTCGGTTTGTCGCCCACGATCGGAGAGGAACGCCACCCACGCCCCATCGGGTGACCACGCGCCACCGAAGTCGTTGCGCACGTTGTGCGTGAGCTGGCGCGGTGCGGCACCGTCGATCGGAGCGATCCACAGGTCCGCCGTCCCGGTGCGCCGCGACTCGTACAACACGGATTTGCCATCGGGCGACCACGGTGCTGTCACCGCCAACTCGAACCCCTCGGTGGTGAGCTGCCGAGGCGTGGCACCGAGACTGTCCATGACCCACAGCGTGTACTTCGAGCCGTCTCCGATACTGACCAGGATCTGCGGCCCCACCGGGGACGGTATGGCATTGTACGGCCGCTGCTCACCGGGCAGCAGCGGGCGCGTCGTCCCGTCGGCGATCGAGAGCAGGTCGGTGCGTAACGATCCATCGGCAGATGACCGCAGGAAGGCCAGCGCCCGCCCGTCGTGAGTCCACCCGATCGGTAACTCGATTCCCGCATCACGGGTCAGGCGATCCAACTGGCTGGTGGCGAGCGTGACGGCGACCACGTCCATGGCACTGAACTGGTTCGATGCCGCCGCGATCCGCGAACCATCGGGGCTCCAGACGGGCGAATTGGCGCCGCCGCGAATGCCGAGCGACTTCGGATTGCTCAGGTCGGCATTGGCGACCCAGAGCATCTGGTCCGTCGTGGAGTCGCCCGCCGGCGCCCAGTAGGCGACCTGGCGGCCATCCGGCGAGAATGCGGGATACGCATGTCGGGCGCTGTCGGGCGAGAGCGCCACCACAACGGGCGTTGCGGCGGAGGATGCGGTCTCGCTCTTGGTGCACGCGGTCACCGCGACGGCCAGCCCGAGCAATGAGGTGAGGGCCCAGCGCTTCATTTCCGTTCTCCCGATGCCGGTGTTCCACTCAGGGCACTGCCGATGCCGCTGGCCACCAGGGCCACGACTTCGCTCTGCGCCGCAAGCACGTTGCTGACGTTGCGTTCGTAGCTGTCCGACCAGAGCACGCGCGTGCTCACCGGGTCACTGAGCTGCACGTTGATGCGCATGACGTCTCCCGCACGAAACACTGTCGTCTCGACGATGCCGCCGAGCGCCAGTTCCTTGGCGATTTCCTCGGTGCTCTTACTGCTCTTGTTGTAGCGCATCATCGCCGAGCGGGATGCCACCCCCGTCACGTTGGCGCGCGTGAGCGCGCTGGTGAGCGCGTCGTGCATCGCGGCGACGAACACGGAGTCCTTCCCGGAGATGTCTTCGATGGGCATCACGCCCAGTTTTGCGATGCGCGGGGCGGAACCGGCACTCCCGTTGGATCGATTCAGCAGCAACGCACCGGCGGCACCACCAAGCACCAGCACCGCCGCGGCGACCGCCAGCCACGGTCTGCGCGCCCCCGCGGGCCGTGCCACCGTCGCCTTGTGCGGCGCGGTCTGCGCCGGGGTCATGCCCCCACTCGGCGCATTGGGAATTTCTTCGAGTCTCGCCAGCAACGCCTCGGCGCTGGCCCAGCGATCGGTGCGGTGCTTGGCCAGGCAGCGCATGACGGCGTCACCGAGGATGGCCGGCGTGCCGGGGCGCACCGTGCGGATGTCCGCCGGCGTCTCCATGACGTGCGCGGCGAGCATGGCCTGCGCCGTGGGGGCCTCGAACGTGGGGCGACCGGCGAGCATCTCGTAGGCCAGCAGCCCGAGCGCGTAGATGTCGGCGCGCGCGTCCACGTCCGCTTCGCCCATGGCCTGTTCGGGGGCCATGTACTGCGGCGTGCCCACCGCCATGCCCGTGGTGGTGGCCGCGTCCGTCCCGGACGCGGTGACGGCCTTGGCGACCCCGAAATCGGTGACAATCGCGTGGCGCCCGGACAGCAGCACGTTGGCGGGCTTGATGTCCCGGTGGATCACGCCGCGCGCGTGCGAGTACGCGAGCGCGTCGGCCACTTCGTGCATGATGCGGATGACGTCCCCGATCGGCAGCTGGCCGTCGCGATCGAGCCGGTCCCGCAGCGACTCCCCCTCCACGAAGGGCATGACGTAGAACAGGAACCCGTGCACCTCGCCCGAGTCGTACAGCGAGAGGATGTGCGGGTGGTTGAACTGGGCGACCGTGCGGATCTCGCGTGGAAAGCGATCCGCACCGAGGGCCGCGGCCAGCTCCGGCTTGAGCACCTTGAGCGCGACGTTGCGGTGGTGCTTGCGGTCCTCGGCCAGGAACACGGTGGCCATCCCGCCGACCCCGATCTCGCGGAGAATGGTGTAGCGGTCCGCGATCGCGCGGACGAGGTCGGCAGGCGGGGTGCTCACGGCGTGAACGATACGGCACGGCGAGGGACTCGGACAGGGTCGCCGGGCGCCGCCACCACCCGCAGCAGCAGCCGGCGTCATGCCGCTGTCTCATACGGCTGAACTCACGTCGATGGACGGCGCGTTGAACCGCGGTAGAGACGCGACGGGGTAACGAACGGGCTCGCGGGACAGGTTCGCGAACCCAACGGCTTGACACGCGGTGAGCGACGGGACCAACGTCCCGCATGCAGGAATGGCTGAGTCGCCTCACCAACGCCCTCGCCGGGACGTTCCGCCTCGAGCGCGAACTCGGCGCCGGGGGAATGGCGACCGTGTATCTCGCGCAGGACGTGCGACACCAGCGCGCGGTCGCGATCAAGGTGCTGCGTCCGGACGTCGCACTCGCTCTCGGCCGCGAGCGCTTTCAGCGCGAGATCGCCATCGCCGCGCCGCTCGCCCACCCGAACATCGTCGCCGTCCTCGACTCCGGGGAGGCAGACGGGATGCTGTACTACGTGATGCCGTACGTGCCCGGCGAGTCGCTGCGCGCCCGCATGCAACGGGAGGGAGAACTCCCGATCGCGGATGCCCTGCGGATCGTGCGTGGCCTCCTGCGCGCCCTCACGTATGCGCACGCGCACGGCGTCGTGCATCGCGACCTCAAGCCCGAGAATGTGCTGCTCGCGGGCGACGAACCGCTGCTTGCCGACTTCGGGATTGCGCGCCCCTCAGCGCCATCGCCGGACGAGACGCGCCTGACGTCGACCGGCATGGCCGTCGGGACTACTGCGTACATGTCGCCCGAACAGGCCGCCGGTGATCCCCGCGTCGATCATCGAACCGATCTGTACGCGCTGGGTATGCTCTGGTACGAGATGCTCGCCGGGGCCCACCCGTTCGCCGCGCTGTCGCCCCAGCAACAGGTGGCGGCGCACTTCACGCACGCGATCGAGCCCGTGCACGCCGTACGCCCGAGTGTCCCGGAGTCGGTCGCCGCGATGCTCGCGCGCTGTCTTGAGAAGAGACCCGCCGATCGCTGGCAGGACGCGACCGAGCTCCTGCGCCAGCTCGACACCTTCTTGGCGAAGGGGACGGGCGACTCGTGGCGCGAAGGCGCCCCGGTTCCGATGATGCGGGCGTTCCGCCTCGACGAGGAGGTCCTCGTTCGCATGACGGATGGATTCGATCCGCGCATGCCGGGTGATGCGATCCGCTATCTCGACAACGGGAGGATCTCCGACACCCTCATCTGCTACCTGCCGCGCTGGGGGATCGACGCGACCGACGGGGTGGATGTCCTGCAGCAGACGCCGTTCCGCGCCATCAGCCCGGAGCTCTTCGGCTTCGATCCGGATCGTCGCTACCGCATCGCGCTCCCGATTGACGACCACCTCGTCCTGCTGGGGGCGTTGCTGGAGTCGGTTGCGACGACGAGCGGCGCGACGCGCATCGTCGTCGTGGGCTTTTCCACCGGCGCCGACCTCGTGATGCGGCTCGCCGCGGCGCCGCGCGAACGCGTGGCCGCGCGGATCGACGGCGTGCTTGCGATCGGCGGGAATCTCGCGACCGAGACGGCCTTCCTGAGCAGCGTCCTCGCGCAGTTGGGAAACGCGCGGGAGGATGGGCTCCTCCCCTTCCTGCTGCGCGTCACCGGCCGACAGGAGCAGCTGCAGGACTGGCTCGATGTGAACGAATACCTCGTGCGCCTCGTGCGGCGGTTCCGCGCGGATCCGGCGATCCTGCGCAACTTCGCGCACGGCATCGCCTCGCCGTTCGCCGAGGAGGGGGCGCTCGTCCCGTTCGTCCGCTGGTACCGCGCCCTCGCCGAGCGTGGGAGCCGGATCCGGTGCGTCTTCGAGGACAACGCCACGTACCGCGGGCTCGTCCGGCAGCTGCAACCGACGGGCACGGGTTCGCCGTTCGGCGCGAGCTACCAGCCCGGCTCCCTCACGATCGAGCCGGGGGCGGGGCACTTCGACCTCGAACGCCCGGAGATCGTCCTTCGCCACCTCGACCAGTTCGTGCAGCTGTTGCGTGGGGCCTAGGTGATTCGGCGTATAGGGTCGGGGCGACGCGCAGCGGCGCCGCCACCACCGCGGTCGCTCTTGCACCGCTGTCCGCCAATGCTCAATTCGACGTGATGCGAACACGCTTCCTGATCAGCGCTGCGGTCTGCACCATGGGCGCGGCCGCCGCGAGCGACGTCCCGGCGCGCCCGGGGGCCAGCGTCGGCCCCGTCCCGATTCGCTTCACCGCCCACCCGGTGGACTCGTCCGTGGTCGACGGCTACCAGGTGGTCGTCGCCGACATCAACCACGACGGGCGCCCCGATCTCCTCGCCCTGAGCGAGGAGCTCGCGTGGTACGAGAGCCCCCGCTGGCAGCGGCACGTCATCGTCGCCCGTGGCGAAGATCCCATCAACGCGGCGGTCGCCGACCTCGACGGCGACGGCATCCCCGAGATCGCGCTCGCGCACGGCTTCTCGACCCGCTACGCGGAGAGCGCGGGATCGCTCACGCTGCTCACGCACGTGGGCGATCCGGCGGGCCCCTGGAGCCGACGCGAGATTGACCGCGTGCCGACGTCGCACCGCCTCCGCTTCGTGCAGGTCGATGGCGACGCACAACCGGTGCTCGTGAACGTTCCGCTCATTGGCGCCCAGTCGGTCGCGCCGGACTATCGCGGCACGGTGCCGGTGCTGGCGTACCGACCCGGCGCGTGGACGCGCGAGGTGATCACCGAGGAGCTTCACGGCGTCATTCACGGCATGCTGGTGGCGCGATGGCCGGGCGAGTCGTACGAGTCGGTGCTGAGCGCGGGTTTCGAAGGGGTACACCGCTTCCACCGCGAGCAGGGCAGGTGGGTACGCGAACGGCTCGTTCCGGGCGACCCGAGCGCGTGGCCCAAGAGCGGGGCGAGCGAGATTGTGGTTGGTCGCGCCGGGCGCGCGCGGTTCCTCGCGACCATCGAGCCGTGGCACGGGAACCAGGTGGTGGTCTATCGCGAGGCCAACGGCGCCTGGACGCGCCACGTCATCGACTCCACGCTCGTTGACGGCCACACGCTGGTGCTCGGCGACTTCGACGGCGATGGCACCGACGAACTCGTGGCCGGCGAGCGGCAGGGGCGCAAGAGTGCCTATCTCTACCGCCTCACGAATGCCAAGGCTGACACGTGGACGCGCATGACGCTCGACGACAGTCGCATGGCGGCCGCAGGTTGCGCTGTGGCGGACCTGAACGCCGACCGGCGCGCCGACGTGGTGTGCCTCGAGCAGGCGCGACTCACCTGGTATGAGAACCGGCCGTAACGCGCGCGCCTTGGCGCGGGGGGCTGTGTTGAGGCAACGGTCGCGTCGTGCGGGTCGCGTCTACCAACGGGGCTGACACGTGGGGGAGGCTGGCCCGCTGCGCGGAACCGCTGCATTGTTGTGAGACCCCGCGGCCGAAGTTGGCGGTAGGCAATTCAATCGGAGTGCGTAATGACGGATGTTCCCGTGGCGCAACGCGACGCTCGACTTCCCGGGCGTTTACGCTTCGGTGTGGCGGTGCTCCTGATAGAGGCAGCCTGGTCGTTCTGGCTACTGATCGGCGGCACCAGCGGCTCCCTGATCGCGACCGCATGGGGGCAGACGTTCCTGTTGGCGGCACTGCTGGCCGCGCTCGTGCCTCAGTGGCAACGGACGGCCGCGGCGCCGCTGGGTTCAGTGCGCCTCGCGCCGCGTCGCGGTCGGACGTTCGGCGCCGCGGTCGTCGCCGGGTTCTACCTGGGCGCGGTGCTCGCATATGGCTTCTCGTTTCGACACGCGTGGAGCGAGGTGGCGCCGTGGAGCACCGGTGCGGTGTTCCTGATCGCGGTGTACGGCGCGCTCCTCGGCGTTCCCTGGCTGCTGTGGCGGTCGCTGCGATGAGCGCGCCGGCAGGCGCCGCGGTGTTGGGCGGGCGCGCGCGGCAGCACGTGGCGTTCTGCGGTTCCACACCGTGATCGCGTCCTTCTCGATTTCCTCTCCTCTTCCGTCTCCCCCTTCCGTGTCGCTCGCGATCGATTGCAGTGGTCTGCCGGACGGCGTTGCCCGGGTCGCACGCGCATTGGCGGCGGCGGCGGGGGCGCAGGCGGTGGTCCTCGCTGGCTCCCGGAGCTCACCGGCGGCGGTCGATGCGGCCAGCGATTGGGACCTGACCGTCTACTATCGCGGCGCCCTCGATCTCACACCGCTCGCCGCGTTCGGCGACGTGCACCCGCCCGGCTCGTGGGGCCGCCTGATGAACGGGGGCGCGTGGCTCACCGTCGATGGCCTCGCGGTGGACGTGATGCTCCGTGACCTCACCGTGGTCGAGCACTGGACCGCGGAGGCGCACCGCGGCGTGTATGAGCTTGACGCGATCCTCGGCTATCTCGCTGGGCTTCCCACCTACGTGCTCATGGCGGAACTCGCTGCCGGCCGAGTCCTCGCGGGCGAGCTCCCGGTTGTCGGCGCGATGCCACCGGCGCTCGTCGCCGGGGCCCTGCCGCGATGGCGGTTCGCGCGCGACTTCAGTCTCGAGTACGCGCGCATGCACGCGGCCCGGGGGAACGTGGTTGGCGCGGTTGGACAAGCCGCGAAGGCCGTGGTCGAGGAAGCGCATGCGCGTCTGTGCGCGCGCGGGCAGTGGGCGTTGAATGAGAAGCGCATGCTCCGCATGGCCGGACTCAAGGACGCCGAGGTGCACTTCCAGTCGCTCCCCGCGGCCACCTCAGAGGTGGCGTCGTGGCTCCACGCGCTCGAGGACCTCTTGGCCGGCCGTCCGCGCACGACCGGATAACGGCGCGTTCGCCGGAACCATTGCCCCCTTCGGTCATGCCACACAAACCGAACGCTAATGAAATGCGCCGCGCCGCCGCGCGCCGCCTCGGACGAAATCTCGTGGCCATGACGGAGGCATCTGAGGCCGAGTTCGAGCAGGTGGATGAGGTAGTTGGCGGGGGGATCAGCTACCTGCTCGGCACGGTCTTGCTCGCGCTGTTCGGCGCGATCCTCGGCAGCGGTTGGGCGCTCTGGCTGCAGGGCCTCGTCGGAGTTGCGGTGGCCGCTCTCGTGGTCGTCGCGCGCCAGGTATGGCGCGCCAACACACCGCCGCCAGCACCTCCTGATCCGGATCCCCCGTTTGTCCGGGTGACGCCACGCCGTCGCCGCAGGGGAGGAGGTCGCAACCGCCGTTGATGGGGCCCGACCGGTGTCGCACGGCCGTCCCGTGCCTCACCGATTGCTTGTGGTGCGCGACGTCGCGCGCTGCCGCCGACGGGGTGCATCACGAATGGCGACTGGCTCGCGGCGCTCGCCGGCCGCATTGTTCTGAGGCTCCGCGACAGCACCTGGCGTGCGGTGACACCCACCAGCGATTGATTCCGTCCACTCCGTCCACCGAGGATGCGTCGCCATGACACGTCGGTTGCTCGCGAACCTCACGTTGATGGCGCTGATCGTGAGTTGCCTGGTGCAGGTCGGCGCACAGTTGTTCGCGGTCTCGATGATCGCGCGGGTCCTCCAATCCGCGCCCCCGCGCTCCTTTGCCATCCTGGAAGGGCCTTACCACTACGACAGCAGCGCCTTTTGGGACGTGGTTCCGGCGCTCACCGGCGGACTGTTTCTGCTCGCCCTCATCGCCAATTGGCGGACGGACCGTCGAACACTCCTCGGCGGCGCCTTTGCGCTGTTTCTCCTCGCCGGTGTGGCGGCGGGCACCTTCGTCGAACCGATGTTCGACCGGCTGGTCGCCGGGGGCTATCGCGACGTCGTAGACCCGGCACTGCAGGCGCAGGCGGCGACCTGGTATGCGTGGGATCGCGCCATCTGGGTGCTCGGTCTGGCCGCCGGGATCCTGCTGCTCGCCGCACTGACCCGGCCTGTTATCCACCGCGCCACCTAAGCGGGCGTTCGCTCGGTTAGTAACGCTTGCCGATATTAACGGAATGCGTTAACATTCTCCCGTGATCACCTCGTTCGCCGACCCGGCTACGGAGCGCCTCTTCCGGCGTGGGCGGCCCCGTAGTCTACCGCCCGAGCTGCACCGGCTCATGCTGCGCAAACTCGTGCTCCTCGACGCGGCGGAACGGCTGGAGGATCTGCGCGTGCCACCCGGAAATCGGCTGGAGAAGCTCCGAGCCGATCGGGCGGGTCAGCACAGCATTCGTATTAACGATCAGTGGCGCCTTTGCTTTCGCTGGGAGAGCGGGAACGCGCTGGACGTCGCGATCGTGGACTACCACTAGGAGGAGCCATGGCCACAAAGAAGCTGGCGCCGATTCACCCGGGCGAGATCCTCCAGGCCGACTTTCTGGAAGCGTTCGGGCTCTCGCAGTACCGGCTCGCCCAAGACATGAGTGTGCCGGCGCGACGCATCAATGAGATCGTGCTCGGGAAGCGTGGCATCACGGCGGACACGGCCCTGCGCTTGGCGCGCTACTTCGGAACGAGCGATCGGTTCTGGCTCAACCTACAGGCGCGCTTCGATCTCGAGACGCAACGGGACCTGCTTGGCGCGCGTCTCGAAGAGGAAGTGCAGCCACTGCAGCACTGAACAGCCGGGAAGATAGGTGACACTTTGTCCGGGGACATGGTTAACAGTCTTTCTTGAGTGACGGCGCGCCGGTAATGGTGCGTGTGCGCTCGTCGAATCGACCGAGCAGGGTTTGGTAGTAGAGCACGTTCCAAATGCCATCGTCGATCTCTTCCAGGCCGATCATTTCGTCGTTGAGCGCCTGACTGAGGAACTGTTGGCCGTTGTGCAAGCGGAAGGTGCCGGCGCTGCTGACGCGCCGTACTTCGAAGTGGCCGGGATATGTGGGCGGGGTGACGCGCCTGGGAAAGGGGCGGGTCGAGGGATGCCAGCGCGAGGCCGGCGTCTCGTCGTTGAGGGCTTCATGCGGCCTGATCTCGTTGTACGTCTGCACGAACGCATTGAACACCCGCTGTTGCAGATTGGCATTCGCGGCCGCGGGCTTCGCGGCTTGCGCCTTCAGTACTCGATGCATGCGTTCATGGGCGCCGTTCTCTTGCGGACTTGCTGGCGTTATCCGTTGATGCACGATCCCGAGTTGCAGCCACCACGCGTTGAGGCGATTCAATCCGTGAATGCCATTCGAAGCGAACGGTGCCCCGTTGTCACTGCGGATTGCATCCGGGAGTCCAAATCGACGGAAGAGCTGTCGCAGCTGGCGGCGCACGCCGTCCGCTTTCACGTCCGGAAAGCTCTGGCAACACAGCACATAGCGACTGAAGTGATCGACGATGGTCAACGGATAGCAATAGATGCCATCACGGGTCCGAAACTGTCCTTTGAAGTCGATGGTCCACACTTGATTGGGCGCCGACGTCTGCAACGGCGCGGCACCCGGGTGCTTCCAATGCGTGCGCGAGCGGCGGCGTCGAACACACCCGTTTCTCGCCAAGATGTCGAAGATCGTGCTCCGTGCCGGCCACTCGGCGGTCGGGTCCTTGGTCTGCAGTCGCTTCAAGATCTTTCGAGCACCCCATCCATATCGGGCGTGCTCCGCGAGGATCAGCGCGACGGTGTCGGCCGACGTCTCGCTGGGCGAGCTCAGCGGGGCACGGCTGTGTTCACTCAGTCCCGCCACGCCAGCGGCCAGGAAGCGCTCGCGCCATTTGTACCCGGTGTTGCGACTGATCCCGTACCGGGCGCACAGTTCCGTCATGGTCCACAGGCCGCTGGCGAGGTCCTGCGCGAAGTGATGTCGCTCGAACATGGGATTGGTCTCCAGCCAAGGCATCGTCATCACTCCGAAAAGGGATTCGGAAAGTGTTAACCATGTCCCCGGACAAGTGTGAACCATGTCCCTGTACTGTACCCACGCGAGCTAACGGGTCGCTGCTGCCGACGGGGCTGATCAAGGTGAGCGACTAGTTCGCTGCGCTCACCTGTCGCATCGTTATGAGGCTCCGCGGCAGAGCTTGGCGTTCGCTGACCGCCCGTCTGAACCGTTTGATCAGTTGGTCCACGCCTAACTCTCGCAGATCAGGAACTCCGCCGCGCTGCACTGTTGCCCATTTTCACCTCGCCAGTTGCGAGTCGCGACGAATGCGGTCGGGCACGCGGTGGTGTGACGCGCTCCGACCGATCGCCATTTCAGCAGATCAACCGAGGCTATGAGCGACCGCCTGTTCGCGTATGACCGCCGGATCGTGGTCAATAGTATTCGCGCCACATTGGCGCCGTGGCAGGACAAGCTGATCGCAGTGATCGGCCTGCTCATGCTTGTCGCCGGACTGCGCACCTCACTCGCGCATCGCCCATGGACCGAAGCGTCGTGGGCCGCTTTGGCCGTCGGAGGTGCAGTCGGCCTCACGGCGGGACGAGTGATCGCGGTGCGCCTGGCTTTCCATGCCTGTGACGGTGCCTTGGCCGCCGATGCGTTGCGCGCGCCGACGCGCCAACGCTACCTGATCGCTGGGCACGCGGTCGGGTTGCTCGTGCTGGCCGTCGTCACGCTCGTCGCCCGTCCCTCCCTCATGCTCGTGAGCCTGCCGGCCTACGCGGCCGGTGCCCTGGTCGGTGGTGGGATACTCGGTTTCGGCCCCTCCGAACGAGCCGTGCAAGCGCTGCGATACCGGCGGATGATCAGATCATGGGTGCAGCATCCGCGAGCCGGAATGGTCAGTGCGGCAACGTTGTCGTTGTCACTCTGGCTTCTGGCAGGCGTTGTGGGCACCATCGCCATCAGGGCCATTGCTGGCCTTCAGGCGGCCATCATGGTCCTGGCGCTGACCGTCGTTGAGCATGGACTCGTTCGCTTTTTGACGATCGCGGGACAGAGTCCATGGCAGATCATTGCACGACACGCGCGGGGCGCGCTGCTGTTTGTGGCACTGGCTCCGCTCATGTGCGCACTGGCCGTGGATGTGATGGCGGCCGGCATTGTCGCGGCGATCGCGATCGCGGCCTTGCTGCTCATGACCATGCGCATCTTGGCCTATCGCCTTCACGGCAAGCGCTCCGCTGATGTGCTTGTCTCGATCCTGGTCGCGCTGCTGATATTGGTCGCATTCTCTCTGCCCATCATGACGCCCCTCGTCGCGATCGCCATGCTCTGGCTGTTGCTGCGGCGGTCAGCGACAACGACGTGGATGCTCGCGTGACGCCGATCGTTCACCTTGATGCCGTATCCGTGGAGCGCTCCGGGGTGCGGGTCATTCACGGCATCAGTTTCGCCGTGAGCCGGGGATCGTGGTTCGGCTTGATTGGGGCGAACGGATCGGGCAAGTCTACCCTGCTGCGCGCCGTCGCCGGCCGGTTGCCATTTGCCGGTGGGTCCTGCCGCATTGACGGCGATGAACTGAGCATGGATCGAGCCGCACGCGCAACACGATTCGGTTTCGCGCCTCCGACTGACACGCTACCCGATGCCTTGCGGGTGCGCGAGCTGCTGGAGCTGATCGGCGGAAGCGTGGACCACTTCTCCCCGCGCATGGCTCCGCTGCGTACCGCCCTCGGACTGGATGCCCTACTTGACCGCTGGATCGGTGACTGCTCGGCCGGGACGCGGCAGCGCATTGCGATCATGCTCGCCTTTGTGGGGGACCCGGCGTTCGTGGTACTGGACGAGCCATTCAATTGGCTCGATCCGGTCGCCAGTTTTGATCTACGACACGCCCTGCGCGTGATGGTTGATGGCGGCCTCACGCTGATGACGGCGCTGCATGATCTTGGCACACTCGCGAGCGCGTGCGATACCGGGCTGGTGCTCGCGGATGGCAAGGTCGCCATGGCGTTGGACGAGGAGCTCCTTCGGTCCGCCGCCAGGAATCCGCAGGCGTTCGAACAGCGAACGATCGAACTGCTGCGGGCCAACAGCGCGCTGGCGGTTCCTGGACGCGTTTGGGGAGAGGACGAATGACTCCGGTTGCCGACGGTCAAGGCGGAACTACGGACCGACGTCGGGGCGACCGCTGACAGTCTCGTCGAAGACGGCAGGCTTGTACGCGGCGTTTACCGCGCACGTGCTGCCGTCGGGCGTGTCGTTCGGCGGGTTGCCCGAGCCATGTCTCGCGTCCGCTCGCGCCGCGGGCGACCGGTCTGCATACTCGGTGAGTGCGATGGCGAATCCATTCCAGCCAGTGCACCGTGCCCGAGTCCACATCCGCGAAGCGAACGCCTCCCACGTGGCTGCTTGGACTCGCCAATCTGTACGGTCTCGGACTCCTCGCGTGCGCGGTGATGGCGGGGCTCTTCACGTGGCGGCGGCGGCGTCCGTCGCTGCATCGCATCGATAGCCTGGCGTAGTTCGGCAACGCTGTGTGTCTTCCCACCTTCCTGGAGAGTGCGGTCGCATGGATGCATCGAAGCGGTCAGCGGTAGCAGGGGCGGCAGGCGCGATGGATCGACGGGAGGCCCTCGCCGCCTTGCTCGCGTGCGCCACGTTGCCATGGGTGCCGACGAGCGCCGCGGCGCTGCCTCGCGGTGCTGCGGATGCGGACGACGGGCTCCTCTACCGTACGCTGGATGACGTGGCGCAGGCGTTGCGGCGAGGCGAGCTCACCGCCGTGCAGCTGTTGGAGCAACAGCTGAGCCGTATCGAGCGGCTCGATGGTCGCTTGCACGCGTATCTCACCCTGATGCCCGAGTCGGCGATGGCCGAAGCGCGACGGGCGGATGCTGAGTTTCGCGCCGGACGCATACGGAGCGCGCTGCAGGGCATTCCGATCAGCGTGAAGGACTTGTGTGATACCAAGGGCGTCCGAACGACGGCGGGGCTGGCGCAGTTTGCGAACCGCGTGCCCACCGTGGACGCGACCGTGGTGGCCCGGTTGCGGCGCACGGGCGCGGTCATCGTCGGCAAGGCGAACCTGTGTGAAGGGGCCATGACGGGCTATGCCCGAACCTATCCGGTCCCGATCAATCCCTGGGTCGCCGACCGCTGGCCGGGTGGTTCCTCGAGTGGCTCGGGCGTCGCCGTCGCAGCGGGGCTCTGCTTCGGCAGCATCGGGACGGATACCGGCGGGTCGATCCGCTGGCCGTCCTGTCAGAATGGAATCGTTGGCCTCAAGCCGACCTTCGGACAGGTGAGCCGACATGGGGTATGGGGCCTGTCGCACTCATTGGATCACGTGGGGCCGATGGCCCGTTGCGTGCTCGACGTGGCGCACATCTTCGACGCCATCGCCGGAGCCGATCCGCTCGACGCGACGACCCGTGGGGCGCGCGCGAGCACGAGTGTGGCTGCGCTGCGGGGCGCGCCGTCACTGAAGGGGGTTCGGGTGGGTATCGACGAGACGTATCTGTTGTCCGGCATTGAGCCCGCGCAGATCACGGCGGCAGGGCAGGTGCGCGACCTCCTGCGCGACTTGGGGGCGACGATCGTCCCGATGCAGCTGCCCGACATGGCGGGGATCTCGGCGCAGCTGTGGCCGATCATGCAGTATGAAGCGGTCCGGATCCACGCCCGTCTGTATCCGGCAACGCGCGAGCAGTACGGCGCGTACTTCCGCGACTTTCTCGACGCCGGCCAGAAGGTCAGTCAGGCTGACTATGAGAAGGCCCAGCGCGAGCGCGCTGAGTTCAGCCGCGCCTTCCGCCGCGCGCTGCGCAGCGTCGATACGGTGCTGGCGCCCGGTGGGCGCTTCGGGGCATCCATTCAGCCCGAGGTGTTCTATGGTGGTACCGACACGTTAGCGGCGGTGCTGGCCACCTACATCGGCTCCTACTCGCCGCCGCTGCGCGCCATCGACTCGCTGGCGGCGCCGATGAACCTGGCCGGCACGCCGAGCGTGTGTCTCCCCACGGGTTTCGACGCCGATGGCCTGCCCACGGGCGTGCAATTTGCGGGCGAGCGCTACACCGAGGCGGTCCAGTTGCGGATCGCGTACGCCTGCGAACGTGCGCTCGCACGGCCGGCGCGTCACCCCGCGCTGGACGCGTAACGCGAGCGCAGATTGGCCATGAGGATGGGAGCGTCCTGCCGATGGCCGCTTGATGCATTCTCCAATTTGAAGATCTCCATGACCGCCACCTCCGATCCCTTCCTGCATCGCGTTGACGCTCGGCCAACGCGTTCGCCCTCCGCGTTTCCCGGCGCGCGCCAGCCTCTGGCGCCACACGCCGAGCCGCTGCTGCCGGCGCGGCGCGCATTCGGCGCGCGTCTCATGGCACGCGCGTTCGTATTGAGCGCGGCTTCGCTGATCGCGCTGCGGGCGATCGCCGGGTGGGTCGCGCAGCCGCTGCTCCCCGCCGGGTACACCAATCCGAAGTGGAAGGTTGAGCTGACTACGACGTCCGCGCAGCCGACCGTGGCGGTGGCCTTCCATCGTGAACACGGGCTGCATCTCTATCGCATTCCCGGGAATGCGTCAGGTGACGACCGACGGATTCTCCCCTTCGACATGGCGCATGGCGAGCTCTATCTGCTATCGCTCGGATGGGGGCAACTCGACGTGCGAGGCCGCGGCCCTCGCTGGGCGGAGATCGCCTCGTTCTCGGCGGTCGGGCGGACCGTCCGCGTGTTCAGTCACGCGATGGACACGGGGATTCGCACGGGCTGGTAATCCCCGCATATCACGAGTCGCGGCGGCGTTCGATCCAGGCGCCACCGGTGCGGCCATTGGATGCACTGCAGCGGCAACGGGGCGGAATCGATGCCATATTCGGACGTCCGCGCGTCCCGTCGCCGACTCGGTCGGCGCGCGGGCGCCGCTGTTGGTGTGGCGCACGCCGAGCATGGAGAGGGGCGCATGAGGCAGACGTATGCGCTGGAGATCGCCTTTGTCGTACTGGTTATCGCGCTTAGCCTAGTCGGGTTCTCCAGCCTGTTGACCGGCGATCAGTCGTGGCCAGACCCGTACCAGTCCCTGCACATCGTGACCAGTGTGGCCTGGCTTCTGCTGTTGCTCGGTCAACTCGTCTTGCTGCGTCAGCGGAACTTTCGCCGGCATCGGGTCATCGGCACGTCGATCTTCGTGGCGGGACCGATCGTCGTGGCCAGCGTGTCGCTCCTGACCGTGCATTCAGCCGCCAAGGACGCGATCGTCGGACGCGCCGACACACTCGTGGTGCAGAATGTCGCGTTCACCCTGGAAGTCGCGCTGCTCATGCTGCTCGCCTTCGTGCTGCGGCGGAATCGTCAGGTGCACGGGGCACTGCTGCTCAGCACCGCCTTGATGTTCATGGCGATCGCGTTGTTCTTCACCCTGATCAGCTACGTCCCGGGGTTTCGGGCCGAGGGACCGGGAACGCCACCCCGATTTGCGGAGGCGGGACAGATGAGCGCGATCGTGGGCGCCGTCGTCGGCCTGCTGTTCTTCCTGAGGCGTTGGCGAACCGGGTGGCCGTGGCTCCTCACCAGTGTGTTCTTTCTGGCCGACGGCTACGTCCAATTCCTGGTGGCCCAGGCCGATCAGACGAAGGCCATGACCGCCCTGGTCGCCTCCCCGGGGCGTGCGACAGGTTTCGTGCTGGGATTCACCGTCTTTGGAGCGCTGCTCGCGCTGGCGTGGCGGGTGAGTCAACCACGGCGGCCTAATCGCGAGCTGATGTCCGCCGCCGAGAGTGCGTGAGTGCAAATCGTGCCGCGCACGCCGTTCCGTCGCTCGCGCCGCCGGTGCTCAGTGTCTGCGCTGGGCGTCCGGCACCAGTTGCAGGGCCAGGCGCACACTCACGCGGTTCGACGGGGGATTCCCGATCACCGTCAGTACGCCGCTCCATCGCCGAGCGGTTGAATCACGAAGCGTGAAGGTGGTCACCGCCACGCTCGCCGTCTTCGTGCGTTCGGCGTCCGTCCATCCCGCCGCCAGCAGCTGGCGGCGATAGTGCTCGGCGATGTCGGTGACCGGAAGATCGGTCATGATGCGGGCATCGGCATACGCCTCATCAATGCCTCCCCCGGATCCGCCGCCGGTGGTATTCGCGCCGGGCATGGGAGCAAGGGCGGGGATCAGGTTCATCGCGGCACTGCCGCTGCGGTCCGTGGGCGCGCGCATCGCGTCCGGATCGCAGATGGGGCGCGGTCCCGGTTGATGCGTGAGCGAGACGACGGTTTCCGTTCCGCGAGCCTCGGTGACGCTCACCATGAGCAGGTCCCGGTTGCGACAGTACATCGGGTTGGGCGTGGCTGACCCGGTGAACCCACTGCTCTGAAAGCCCGGTCGCGAGACAACGGGAGGCGCGGGTGGTGTCGCCCAACCGGCGACGTCGAAGCGCCGACGGAGGGTGTCCAGCGTGGCGAGCCGCGTCCACGGAAAGGACACGATCGAGGTCTCCGTACCCTGACCATACCGGGATCCGTGCACGTACCCGCCACGGAGCACGTTCGAGTCGAGTACCGAGATCGGCTGTCCAACCGCGAGCCTGGCGCCGCCGAGGAGGTGGCGCACCAGTTCCGTGGGGACCATCGAGTCGATGCCAACCGGGGGGCGGGTGATCGTGGTGCGGAGTGAGGGCGCCGAGATGTCGAGGATGACGGACGCGGCGACCGCGGACCGGGCGGTGGGTCCCGCCGGCGGTGCGGCGAAGTTCACCGGAGCGATCCGCAGGCTGGTGATCCCGGGCTCGAGTGCCGTGATCACTCCACCGCGCAACGTCGCCATCGCGTTGTCCTGCAGACTGAAGCTGGGGACAAAGCCAGCCACCGGACGGCCCGCGGAATCCAGTGCCGTGACCTGTATGCGGTTGAACGGGACGGCTTCGCCAACGGCCAGCGTGATGCGAGCCGGCGTCACGCGCAACGTGCGGACGCGCGCCGACGCGTCCATCGCCACCCGCTGGGACTCACGAATCGCTCGCGCTCGTGCCGAGGTATCGGTTGCGAGCGGGAGGCCACCGCCGACGCGCTCGGCCGACAGCACGGCCGTGAGCTGCGGCGTGGGCGTGGGCGTGGGCGTGGGGGCGGACACGGGTGCTTTTGCGCTGCACCCCATCAGGAGCAACGCCAACATTGCGGACCGAAGCGTGTGCATCGGGCTACCTCCACATGGCAAGAATTCCATTGCACGGGTCGCGAAGAGCGGAGCGACGGCGAGAGCAGTATGCGCTTGATCACCGCGCCCGGCAAGCAGAGGCGTTCGGCGTCGCGCGAAGCGGATACCAGCTCCGGGGCGGTGGGCAGCGCGGGTCGCCACCGCGAGCGTAGGTATGCAGATTTCGATCCCATCTCGCCTCCGCCGCAAGCCCCCCACCTTCGGGCGATTCTCCACGCGCAACCGATCGTACTCCCGATGCTCCATTGCCTTCTGCTGGCGTCGCTGTTCGCCGTAGCCTCGCCCTCGCCCGCCCGCGCCGCGGCGGATTCCGTGCAGACCCGCTTGCAGCGGCTCGCCGACAGCGTCGTCGCCGCGCGGCCGCGCATGCCGGGGCTCATCATCGCGGTGGAACAGCCGGCTACGGGCAAGCGCTGGAGTGTGGCCGCGGGACTCTCAGATACGGCGCGCAAGATCAAACTTTCTCCTGATCAACCGGTGCGCCTGGCGAGCAACACCAAGACCTACACCGCCGCCGCGGTGCTGCGGCTCGTGGAGATGGGGAAGCTCGCGCTGAGCGATCCGCTGGCCAAACATCTGCCGCCGGCCATCGACTCGCTCCTCCGCGGCGATGGCTATGCGACCGACGTCATCACCATCGAGCAGGTGCTGAACCACCGGGCGGGATTCAGTGAGCACCCGTCCGTGCGCAGCTTCCTGACCATGCTACGCACCGATCCACAGCATCACTGGACGCCGCGCGAGCAGCTGCAGTGGCTCGTGGACAGCCTGGCGCCGGTGGGGCCGCCGGGGGCGCAGTTCCGCTATTCCGACGACGGCTACGTGCTCCTCGGGATGATCGTGGAGCGGTATACCGGAAAGCCCCTCGGGCCCGCGGTGCGGTCGCTCGTACGCTTCGACAAGCTTGGGCTCAAGCACACCTGGTGGGAGCGGCTGGAGCCGGCCCCGCGCGGGGAACCGGACCGCGCGCACCAGTATCTCGGCGGGCTCGACGCGTATGGTGTCGACCCGTCCTTTGACCTCTTCGGTGGCGGCGGCATCGTGGCGCCGATGGCCGATCTCGCGCATTACCTCACGGCGCTGCTGGGCGGCGAGGTGTTCGACAAGCGCGAGACCCTCGAGACCATGAATCGCCCGCGAAGCCCGGAGATGAACGGGTACGGCATGGGCCTCTTCGGCTCCACCGCGGGCGGCCTCACCGGGCGTGGCCACAGCGGCTTCTGGGGAACGACCGCGATGGTCTTCCCGGACGCCGGGGTGACGATCGCGATCGCCATCACGGACCAGGGGGAGTTCCGGCAGGCGAACGCCGTGATGGGTGCGGTGCTGAAGCTGGTGACGGCGGATCGGTAGGAGCTGCGTCCACCGCTTCGTGCGGGGGCGCGTGGCGGCGCGTGACCGGCTCTCTCAGAACGCTTTCGCCGCCACGAAGCCCGCCACGGCTTGCCACCAGGCCGACTGGCCCTGGCCCTGCATCGTGGCGGCGCACAAGGCCATGCCGAGATACGTCAGGAGGGGAATGGGCGATTTCTTCTGGCGCAGGTCGAACACCAGCCACACCAGAGGCAGCACAAGGAACGTCAGCCCCAGCACCGCCCCCGCGATCTGCGGCGGCAGATTCGCCAAGGCGAATCGCCCGAGCCCAGGCCCCAGCATGATCAGGCCAATGCCGGTGAAGAACCGCATGTGCCAGTCCGGCCGGCGACGGTACGCGATGCCCAGCGCATACAGGATCCCGATGTAGACCACATCCGGGAGACCGGTGCGACTGAGCACCGCCAGCGCATCCGTCTCGCTGAGATGATGGACGAGCAGATTCTTGTGGTACTGCGCACGCGCCATCAGAAAGAACGACGCCAGGAGCAGGGGCATCACCACGTACGACGCCTTCCCCAGCGCGCGATGCGTGCGGAACCGCTTGGCGCGAATCAGAAAGGCTTGCGCGATCAGCATGCCAATCCAGGTCAGCCCGATCGCGGCGTGCACATGGAAGGCCCAGTCGTACCCCGTAAACGCTGGAAATCGACTGAAATAGCTTGGAAAGAAGCCAAGCACGGTGAAGCCGAGCACCACGAGAAAGAAGAACCCGACGTTCCGCTGCAGCAGTCGTTCCATGGGGCCTCGAGATGGGGGAGGTGCTCCATGCGTATCTTCCGGTGTCGGCCTTGCTTTCACAAGGCGTTGCAGGGACCGCCGATGCAACCCTTCGTAGCACCACTGAGGATCCATATGCAGAGACGGGCGTTTGGTCGCTACTTCATGGCCCTTGGGCTGGCGTTCGGCGCCAGCAGCCGCTCCATCGCTGCGCAGCGTCGGCTGCCGGTGCTCGACATGCACATGCATGCGCGTGAGGCGGCCCACTATGGCGCGACGGGGCTGCCGCTTTGCGCGCCGGTCACGCGGATGCCGCGATGGGATCCACGCGCGCCGTTCGGCAGCGATACCACGGCGCCCGCGCCCTGCGCCTCGCCTATCGTATCCCCGGCCACGGATTCCGCGCTCCTGCGCGCGACGCTCGCCAGCATGACCCGCTTCAACGTCATCGGCGTGCTGGGCGGCACACCGGAGCTTGTAGCGGCGTGGCAGCGCGCCGCGCCCGGGCGGTTCATCGCCGGGCTCGATCTCCGTTTCGACGCCGCGACCGGTGCGGCCCGTGCGGCGACCGCTGAGGGCGTCACGCCGCGGCTCCTGCCGATCGACACGGTGCGCGCGCTCTACGACGCTGGCGCGTTCACGGTGCTGGCCGAGGTGATGAACCAGTACGCGGGGATCGCACCCGATGATCCACGTCTCGAGCCGTACTGGGCCTTCGCCGAGGCTCGCGACATTCCGGTCGGGATTCACGTGGGGGGTGGCGGCCCGGCGGAGCCGTACACCGGCTCCCCGGCGTTTCGGGCCCGCCTCCAGAGCGCACTGACACTGGAAGAGGTGCTCGTGCGGCACCCCAAGCTGCGACTCTACGTCATGCACGCGGGCTATCCGCTGCGTGAGGATCTGCAGGCGTTGCTGTTCACGCATCCGCAGGTCTACGTAGAACTCAGTATGGCCGTCAACGTCGAGGCGCGGCCGGCGTTCTATCGTTTTCTGCGGGAGTTGGTCGAGGCCGGCTACGGCGACCGGATCATGTTTGGCTCGGACCAGATGGTGTGGCCCGGCCTCATTGATGCGGGGGTGCGCTCGATCGAGGCCGCCCCGTTTCTGAGCGTGCAGCAGAAGCGCGACATCCTGTACAACAATGCGGCGCGATTTCTCCGGCTTTCACCGGCGGTGATCGCGCAGCATCACGGGCGCGTCACTCTTCCAGCAGCTCGTCCAGGTTCTCCACGCACGTCGGGCAGATCCCGTGACTGAACAGCGCGTCGGAGTGCGCCGAGATGTATTCCTCGAGGCGCTCCCAGCTGTGATCGTCGGCGCGAATCTTCTTGCAGTAGCTGCAGATTGGGATGATGCCCCGGAGTTGCTTGAGCTGCGTCTCCAGGCTCGCCCGCAGCTCCTCCTGTGTCTGCGCCAGTCGTTCGGCCGCCTGACGTCGCTCCGTGATGTCGGTGACGAACACGGTCAGGCCGGTGATGTGCCCCGTGCCGTCGTACAGCGGAGAGTAGCGGTTCTCCCAGTACGTGCGTTGTAATTCCGCGTCGCCGTACTCCTCTTCCAGGAGTAGGTTCTCGCCGGCCAGTGCGGCGTCGAAGTTCGTCTTCGCTTTCTGCCGGTCGGCGTCGTCACGGATGACGTCCAACATGCACGTCCCGATGTCGATGGTCGCGCCCCAGATGTGCTGCATCGTCTGCGCGTGCGCCCGGGCGAACGAGGTATAGCGGTACGCACGGTCCAGCGAGAAGAAGATCACGCCGTGCGGGCTCTCCAGGATATTCTGGAGGAGCAGGAGCTGTTGCCGGTTGCGGTCGAGCTCCTGCAGGGCCGCTTCATGCGACAGGCGCATGCGATACCTCACTGCGCAGTACGTTATGCTATCGTCCAGTGACCGGAGCCAACCCGGGATCAGCCGTTCGACGTGGATAGAGCAAGTATACGCGCCGGTTGCCCGGACGCGAATGGAGTGCGAACCCCCTGAGGTGGATGTCACGCGCATGACCCTGACTCATGGCCCCCTGCACGCCGCGATCGGTCGACACTTCATCGAGCACGGCCGGGCGCCCTCCATTGCGGAGCTCAGCCAGCAGTTCGCGCTCGATGCGGCGATCGTCGCCGATGCGCTGCGGGCGCTCGCCGACTACCACGGCGTGGTGCTGCATCCCATGAGTGGGGAGATCTGGGCGATGCACCCGTTCTCCGCCGCGCCCACCCTCTTCTGGGTGGAGAGCGGCGGCAAGGGGTGGTGGGGCAACTGTGCCTGGTGTTCACTGGGGATTGTCGCGTTGCTGGGGGCCGACGCCACGATCAGCACGCGGCTGGGCGGCGAGGCCGCCCCGGTCACGCTGCGGATCGAGCAGGGCGCGGTGATTCCGCCCGACCATTACGTGCACTTCCCGATTCCCATGATGCAGGCGTGGGACAACGTCACCTACACCTGCAGTACCATGCTCGTGTTCGAGACGCCCGACGCTGTCGATCGCTGGTGCACGCGGCATGGCATCCCGCGCGGCGATGTCCAGCCGCTCTCCACGGTGTGGGCGTTCGCGCAGGCGTGGTATGGACGCCATCTCGACCCGGCGTGGACGAAGTGGACGACCGAGGAGGCGCGTGCGCTGTTCGCGCGCTTTGGCCTGACCGGTTCCACGTGGGCGCTTCCGGCTTCGACGGAGCGATTCTGAGCCGAGGCGAGCGAGGGCGCGTCCGGGCGCCGTGAAACTCTCGGGCGACGTCGCCCGGTAGTACGCGCATGGGATGGTCGTCTCGTCCATGTCGTCGCCTTCATATCGCCTTCATATCGCCTCCATACCATGCGCCTGACGCGTCCGCTGCTCTCCGGCCTGCTCATGGGGCTGAGTCTGCTCCTGCGCCCCACCGCGGGCGCCGCCCAAACGGTGGCGGATACCGCGAACGGGCTCACCGCGGGCCCGATGTTCGACGCGCTCGCCCGCATGGACAGCGTGCTGTTCGACGCGTCGTTTGTTTCGTGCGATGCGAAGAAAGCCAACGCGATCTTCACCGACGACGTGGAGTTCTATCACGATCAGACGGGGCTCGCGGTGGGCGAGCAGGTACGCGAGGATACGCGACGGCTCACGGCCTCCTGTCCGCGAGGCCACGGTGTCACGCGGACCCTGATCCCCGGCAGCCTGCGCGTCTATCCGATCAAGGGCGTCGGCGCCGTACAGATGGGCGTTCACCGCTTTGATGAACGCGGCGCCAGCACCAGCACCCTCACGCGGTTCGTTCATGTGTGGCGCCTGGATGACGGCGTGTGGCGGCTCGCGCGGGTGTTGAGTCTGGATCATCACCCGATCCCTCGGCCGTCAACGGACGATCGCACGGGCGTGGACCACCCCGCGACGGGCAGGCCGTAGCGCCGCGACCGAGCCTGGGTTGCCGCGCCTCGCGGACGCGCGTCACCGGCCACACATTGCGGCGCATGCCCCACGGTGTGGGGCTCGATCCGTCCTCCTCGCCCACCGACTCCTCGTGACGCTTCCGCATCGATTCCTCGCCGCGTTTGCCCTGCTGCTGACCACCGCCGCCCGCAGCGTCGCGCAGGCACCCGCCAGTGAGCTGACCCGGCTGCTCGAACGCGACCTCGCCACGTACCCCGCGCGAGCCGGCGTCTACGTGAAGAATCTGCGCACCGGCGAGGAGGCCATGGTGAACGCCGATCAGGCGTTCAATAGCGCGAGCGTCATCAAGCTCGCCGTCATGGTCCGGGCGTTTCAGTTGGCCGATCAGGGCACGCTCGATCTCGACGCGCGCAAGGAGATCCGGCGTGCCGACATCCGGCCGGGTTCGGGCGTCTTTCAGTTTCACACGCCGGGGCTGCAGCCCACCGTGCACGATCTCCTGCTCGAGATGATCATCACGAGCGACAACACCGCCACCGACATGCTGGTGTCGCTTGTGGGTGGGGTGGACAGCCTGAATACCTGGCTCAAGGCGTCGGGCTTTACAAATACAGAGGTGATCGGCCCGGGCTACCGCTATCGCCGTCGCGTGCTCGCGGCCTTCCATCCGATGTTCGCCAACCTCACGGCCGAGGAAACGACGGGGCTGGAGTACGCCGAGACCGACAACCCGCTCTTTGCCCAGTATGCCTCGCTGTTCGTGGGGGAGCGCGCCGCCTGGGTGGCCATGATGCGGGACCCCGACGCGCGGAAGCGGCTGCGGGCGTTGCGCAATGAGATCACCATTGCCGACCGGGCCTACTGGCTTGGGGCCATGACGCCGCGCGAGACGGGGCGCCTGCTCGAAGGGATTGAGCGGGGAACGCTCGCCTCGGCGTCGAGTAGCGAGCGCATGAAGGTGCTCCTGCTACGGCAGCAGCTGGGAGCGCGCCGCATTCCCCACTTCCTGAGTGTGCCGGTGGGCCACAAGACCGGAGACAGCCAGGTGATCGCCAATGATGTCGGCCTCGTGTACACGCCCAAGGGCACCCTTGTGCTCTCGTTCTTCACGAACGGCGTCACGGGGCCCATGGGCGAAGCCGAAGACCGCATCGGGCGCACGGCGCGCGCAATTGTGGATTATTTCGACCGGGCTGTGTCGCCGCCGTCGCGGTGATACTGCTTGGTGTTGACGTCCACTCGGCTCGAGCCGCTACCGCCCGACGAGCCGCAACACCGCCTCGCGCACCGCCGGCCAGGTCACGGCCTGCGGTGACATCACCTCGTGGTGCGCCGCCTTGGGCACTACGACCACGTCCACCCGATCACCCGCCGCGCGCGCTTTGGCCGCATACGCCTCGAGATTCGCGCGTGGCATGATGCGGTCGGACTCGCCGGCGAGCATCACCTGTGGCACGCCGAGGGGCAGCCAGTTCACCGGCGACGCGTCGCGCCAGCGATCGGGCACCTGCTCGGCGGTCCCGCCGAGCAGCTTGGGGATGGTGCCCTCACCGCAGGCGGCGTCGCCATAGCGGTTGAAGTCCACGAGATCGCCCGGACCGCCCAGCGCGACGACGCCGGTGAGCGGGAGCGGGGCCGGGGCGTGCAGCGCCGACGAGGCCGGCAGCTGTTTGCGGGCCGCGAGCCAGAGCGCGAGTTGGCCCCCGGCCGAATGGCCGACGGCAACGACGTGCGTAAGATCGAGCGGGTACCGGCGCGCGATCGCGCGCAGTGAGTCGGCCGCCGCGCCGACGTCCGTGATGGTGCCGGGCCAGCCGCCGCCGGGGTTGTCGCGCCGGCGGTACTCCACGTTCCATGTCGCCACGCCCGCATCGCGCAACGCGTCGCTCAACGCCGCCGCGTTCTTCGCCGCCGCGTAGTCGTGCACCCAGCAGCCGCCGTGAATCACGATGGCCACCGCAAAGGGACCCGTGCCCGAGGGCAGGCGGAGTTCGCCAAACTGGAGCGAGTCGGTGCCGTAGGCAATGACGGCGTCCGGTGCCTTGCTCGGCAGCGCGTTCACATCGGCCGGGCGCAGGAAGGGCTGTGCGTGCGACAGCGCCGGCGTGGCGAGGGGCGTGCCACCGAACAGCGTCAGACAGGAGAGCGTGGCCGTGTGGCGACGGGTGAGCCGCCGGAGCGCTGCCGCGAGCAGCACGTGCAGCGTGATGATCGCGCCGTCGGAGGCCATGTTGAACCAGAAGCCGAACCGCCGCGGATCCGGATGCCAGAGCCCGTCGTAGAGCGCCTGAATGAGCGATACGCAGAGCAGGTCGGCGGCCACCAGCATCCCGACGATCAGCGCGACGCTGGCGAGGAGACCGCGTTGGCGCGTTCGCGTTGCCCCCCATGTGGTCCCGTACACCGCCACGGCCGACGCCCCCACGAGCACGGCGGTCGCACTCAGCGCCACCGCCCACGTCGGATGGAAGTCGCGCGTCGCCAACAGCCACGCGACGTACAGCGCGGCCCAGACCGCCGCATGCCGGGCAAGGCGGGGCGTGTGGCGTGCCGAGCGATCGGGCTCCGAGGGTGTGGTCGTCGTCATGCTGCAACGTTGGTGCGGAGCGCGACCGATCGCCACCGTTCCTCCACGCGGGTGGTGCTTCGTGCCCTTCGCGGTCCCCTTCGTGCCCCTTCGCGGCAGTTCCCCCCACCCGCTAGCCAAGCGCAGCGCCGCGCTGCAAGCTCCACGGGAACGCTCCTTGACCTGGCGAGGCAATAATGGCAGAACCGGTACTGCATGAGTCGGATCGCATGATCCAGAAGTGGGGGCTGCTCGTGGCGTGCGGTATCTACGCGGCCGCGGCAGTCGAGGCATGGCTGGCCCGTGGCGCCCTCGATCAGCTACTCAATGCGGCCGGTATGCTGGCGGGTTTTGCCATGCTCGGGCTGCCCGTGTGGTTGCCGCGTCACTGGAGCGAAGGCACCAACGCGGGCTACGCCTACGGGCCGCTCCCGCGATTGCTCCGCATCCAGCGGG
Source organism: Gemmatimonadaceae bacterium (assembly GCA_019752115.1). Classification (NCBI taxonomy): domain Bacteria; kingdom Pseudomonadati; phylum Gemmatimonadota; class Gemmatimonadia; order Gemmatimonadales; family Gemmatimonadaceae; species Gemmatimonadaceae bacterium. The sequence goes on along the minus strand of JAIEMN010000077.1, from coordinate 26,625 downwards.
TCGGGATCGTGCTCGGCTGCGCGCTCGTCATCGCCGGGGTCGTCGTTGGCTGGAGATCGTCGCCGGAGCCGCTGCATCGCGCACTGGCGCTCGTCATGGCGGTCATGGCCGCCGGCGTCGCGCGTGGCGCATGGCGGGCACGCCGTATCCTGGGCGTGCCGTCGGCGCGCCGATGAGCCGTCTCTTCACGCTTCGCACGGGAATGCCCACATGAATTGCGCTGCCTGCCGCACCCCCATGGACTCCCTCGGCCAGGTCCCCATCCGAGTCGGTGGCACCTCCGGCGGATGGCACCTCCTGCTGGGCGAGTGGGCTGACGTGACCGAAGGCGTGTTTCCCCTCGACGTGTATCGCTGCCCGCGGTGCAAACGGGTGGAATTCTTCGATCTGGACGAAAGCCTGCCGGGACGCTGATTCGTCTTGCGGGCCCCCGGGTTGGGGCGGAACTTCTCCCCATCTCCCACCCTCCCGGAGTCCGCGTGCCCCGTCCGCGTTACCCGTGGTCCCCGTCGACCCTCGTCGGCGGTCTGTGCCTTGTGCTTGGTAGCGCGCCCGCGAGCGCGCAACGCTCGCTCGCGCCGCTCGCGCCGAGCGGGCAGTCCGTGACGCCCGTCTTTGAAGGCTGGTACCGGAATGCCGACGGCACGTATTCGCTGTCGTTCGGCTATTTCAATCGCAACGACAAGGAGCGCGTCGAGATCGCGGTGGGCGACAGCAACTTCGTGTCGCCCGGGGAGCCCAATCAGGGGCAGCCCACGCACTTCGCCCCGCGGCGCAACTGGGGCGTGTTCACGGTCGTGGTCCCGGCGAACTTCGACCCCAAGGCCAAGGTCACCTGGACGCTCATCTCGCGCGGTCAGAAGACGGCCATTCCCGGAAGCCTCAACCCCGACTGGCAGATCGACGCCATCGAAGGGGAGGCGAGCGCCAACAACACCCCGCCCGCGCTGCGCTGGAGTGCGAGCACGCCGGAGGGGCGGGGCCCCGGCGGCGTGAAGGGCGGGCCGGTCGACGCGAAAGTCGGGGTGCCCACTGCGCTCACGATCCTGGCCACCGACGATGGCGCCACGAAGACGCCGGTGGACCTGAGCTGGTACAAGCACCAGGGACCCGGCACCGTGACGTTCTCCACGCCGACCAGCCGCCTCACGCCCACCGGCGGGACCGGCACCACCACCGCCACCTTCTCGGCGCCCGGCACGTACCTCGTGCGCGTGCGCGCGGGTGATGCCGCCGCCAGCACGGCCGGTCACTCGCAATGCTGCTGGACCAACGCCTTTGTCACCGTGAGGGTTACGCCATGAGCATGCGTCGAGGAATTCCGGCGGGGCTGTTGATCACCCTCGCGGCGCGCGCGCTGAGCGCGCAGACGGTCGCGAGTGCTGGCACCGCGGCCGGTGCCAACGTGCCGACCTATGCGAAAGACGTCGCCCCGATCTTTCAGGCGCGCTGTCAGGAGTGCCATCAGCCGGGTTCCATCGCGCCGATGTCGCTGCTGACCTACGATGACGCCAAGAAGTACTCGCGTCGCATCAAGGCCAAGGTCGAACAGCGCCTGATGCCCCCCTGGCATATCGATCGTACGGTGGGCATTCAGCAGTTCGCGAACGATCGGAGCCTCACCGACGCCGAGGTGAGCACCATCAGCCGCTGGGCCGATGCCGGAGCGCCGCTCGGCAATCCGGCGGACCTGCCGGCCGCGCGCACCTTCCCCGATCCCAATCGCTGGCAGCTCGCCGAGAAGCTCGGCAAGCCCGATCTGATCATCAAGAGCAAGCCGTACACGCTGGCCGCGCGGACGCAGGACAAGTGGTTCCGTCCCGAAGTGGAGACGGGCCTCACCGAGCAGCGCTGGGTGCGCGCGATTGAGATCAAGCCGGTCCGCGACCACGACCGCAAGATCGTGCATCACGTGCTCGCCTATCTGCTCCAGCCGGAACAGGGCGTGACGGGGCTCGCGAGTACGGCGCACGAGCATCAGAGCAATGCCGGCCTGTTCATGGAGTGGGCGGTGGGCAAGACGGGGCAGATCTTCCCGGCCGATGCCGGCAAGTTGATGCTCCCCGGCTCCAAGATCCGCTGGGAAGTGCACTACCATGCGATCGGTGAGGAGATCGCCGACAGCCAGGTGGAGATGGCGATCTACTTCTACCCGAAGGGCTTCGTGCCGCAGCATCGCACGGTGCTGCGCATGTTCGACCTCTCGCGTGGTCGCGATCTCGACATCCCGCCCAACGAGAAGACGATCACGCAGAACTACTATGTGATGCCGGCGCCCGGGCGCCTCGAGAATTTCCAGCCGCACATGCACATGCGCGGCAAGGCGATGGCGCTCGAGGCGGTGTATCCCGATGGCAAGACGGAAGTGATCAGCCAGGTCAGCAACTTCCAGTGGAACTGGCACATCAACTACATCTACGCCAGCGAAGCGGCGCCGCTGCTCCCCAAGGGCACGACGCTCATCTTCACCGCGTGGCACGACAACACGGCGGCGAACCCCAACAATCCCGATCCGGCGCAGTGGGTGGGCTGGGGGGATCGCACGGTGGACGAGATGGCGCACAACTGGATCGATGTGACGTATCTCGAACAGGATGAATTCGACAAACTCGTCGCCGCCCGCGCGGCGAAGAACGCCAAGAAGGCCGCTGCCACGCCGAGCCCCAGTCGTCCATGATGTCGTTGGTCACCACGCCGCGCCTGCGCGCGGCCGCCGTACTCCTGGCGCTCGCGGCGCCAGCTGCCTTCGCGCAGCGCGCGCCCATGTCCACCGCCAAGGGGGAGTGGCCCAGCTACAGTGGCGATACGAAGGGGTCGCGCTACGCGCCCTTCGATCAGATCACCGGCGCCAACTTCAACACGCTCGAAGTGGCGTGGCGCTTCAAGACCGATGCGCTGGGGCCGCGGCCGGAGTTCAAGCTCGAAGGCACGCCGCTCATGGTGGGCGGTGTGCTGTACACCACCGGTGGCACGCGCCGCGCGGTCGTCGCGCTCGATGCGGCGACGGGTGAGCTGCTGTGGATGCACAGCGAGAACGAAGCCGAGCGCGGGGCCGCGGCGCCGCGTCCGCTTTCGGGGCGCGGACTCGCCTACTGGAGCGACGGCAAGGACGCGCGCATCCTGTACACCACGCCGGGCTATCGCCTCATCGCGCTCGATGCCAAGACGGGTGCGCTGGTGAAGAGCTTCGGCGTGAACGGCGTGGTTGATCTCAAGAAGGAGATGGACGACCCCATTCTCCCCGATCTCACCACCGGCGAGATCGGCTATCAGGGAGCGCCCGTGGTGGCGCGCGATGTGGTGATCATTGGCGCCGCGTTCCGCGAAGGCGGCACGCCTAAGAGCTTCCGCAACAACAAGGGCGACATCCGCGGCTTCGATGTGCGCACCGGCAAGCGGCTCTGGAGCTTCCACACCGTGCCGCGGAAGGGCGAGCCGGGATACGACAGCTGGCTCAACAACTCGGCGGCTGATGCCGGCAACACGGGCGTCTGGACGCAGGTCGCCGCCGACGAAGAACTCGGCTTGGTCTATCTCCCCATCGAAAGCCCCACCGGTGACTACTACGGTGGCCATCGTCCCGGCGACAACCTGTACGGCGAAAGTCTGGTCTGTCTGGATCTCAAGACCGGCAAGAAGAAGTGGCACTACCAGATCGTGCATCATCCCATCTGGGACTTCGATCTCGCGGCGTCACCGATCCTTGCCGATATCACCGTGGGCGGGAAGCCGATCAAAGCCGTCGCCCTGCCGACCAAGCAGGGGATTTTGTATGTGTTCGACCGCGTGACCGGCGTGCCGGTGTGGCCGTTCGAAGAGAAGCCGGTGGAGAAGGGCGATGTACCGGGCGAGTGGTACGCGCCCACGCAGCCGTTCCCCACCAAGCCGGCGGCATACGCGCGCAACGGCGTCACGCTGGATGACCTCATCGACTTCACGCCGGCGCTCAAGGATGCGGGCCGTCAGGTTGCCGCGAAGTACAAGCTCGGGCCGATCTTCACGCCGCCGGTGGTGAGCAAGGCGGAGGGGCCGTTGGCCACGCTGTCGAACGGGCCCACGAATGGCGGGAGCAACTGGCCCGGCGGCTCCTACGATCCGGAGACGCAGATGGTGTACCTCTCGGCGTCGAACAACTCGCCGAGCCCGCTCGGCCTCGTAGCGCCACAGCCGGGGCAGTCGGACATGAAGTGGGTGCGCGGCTTTGCGCCCGGCGCGCCGCGGGGCGGGCTCACGGTGCAGGGGCTGCCGCTGCTCAAGCCGCCCTATGGCACCATTACCGCGATCGATCTCAAGACAGGTGACATCGCCTGGCAGGTGCCGCACGGCGAAACGCCCGACGCCATCCGCACGCACGACGCGCTCAAGGGGCTCACCATTCCGCGCACCGGCCAGTCGGGGAGTGTGGGGACGCTCGTCACCAAGACGCTGGTGATTGCCGGCGATCCCGAAGTGACCAACGTGGCGCCGCGCGGGCGCGCCGCGATGCTGCGCGCGTACGACAAGGCCACGGGCAAGGAGCTCGGCGCCGTGGCGATGCCCGCGCCGCAGAGTGGCTCGCCGATGACCTATGTCGTGGACGGCAAGCAGTACCTCGTGGTGGCGGTGAGCGGTGGCCCGTACTCGGGGGAGTACATCGCGTATCGCCTGCCGGTCGCGCGCCGGTGAGTCGTCGCGTGTCCCGATGGATCGCCGGCGCCGCGCTGCTGCTGCCGGTGGCCGCGGCGTTTCGCACCGCCGGTGGCGGCACATTGCCCCAGGAGCGCACCGTCTGGGACAGCGTCTACACCACGGCGCAGGCCGAGCGCGGGCAGCAGGCCTACGCCAAGGAGTGCGCCCGCTGCCACGCGGCGGAGCTCACCGGTGCCGATGCCGCGCCGGCGCTCACCGGCAGCGCGTTCACGAGCGCCTGGAACGGGCAACTGCTCGATGCGCTGCATGAGCGCATTCAGACCGCCATGCCCACAGACACGCCGGGCGTGTACAGCAAGGCGATGGTCACCGATGTGATTGCGTTCGTGCTCAAGTACAACGGCTTTCCGGCGGGGAGTGCGGAGCTGACGCACGAGAACGGGGCGTTGCATGGGGTGCGGTTTGTGGTGCCGAAGCCGGCTACGGACGCTCCATGAGGCGGATGATGCTCAGCGCGGCGATCGCGCTCCTCGCCTGCACGCCGCACCCACACACCGAGCCGGTCTCGCTTCCGTACTCCGTCTCGTTGCGGATGGCATCGAGTGAAACGCGACGGCCGTACCGGATCTGGGTGGCTCTCCCCGAAGGCTATCGTCGGGAGCAGGGGCCGTATCCCGTGTTGTACGCGGTGGATGCCAATGCGGAGTTCTTCACCGTGGTGGAAGCGGCGCGGCTGGCCGCTGAAGATGGCGACATCCCGACGCTCATTGTTGTGGGTATTGGCTACGACACGCCGAATCGGACGATCGCCGAGATCTTGGGGCCGCGCGGGCTGGACTTGACGCCCACAGTGGATTCGGCGCGCCTGCGCACCGAGACGGCGTCGGCCAAAGCCTCAGGCGCGGCACCGCCAGCAGGGTTCGGCGGCGGCCCGGCGTTTCTCCGCTTCATCAAGGCAGATCTGGCGCCCTACATCGAGCGCGAGTTCAACGGCAGTCCCGACGGACGCGGATTCTTCGGGCACTCGCTCGGCGGTCTCTTCGGCGTGTACGCGCTGCTGCAGGGCGAGGGCTTCTTCTCCCGCGTGCTCGCCGGGAGTCCGTCGCTGTGGTGGGACAATCGGGCCATGTTCGCGGCGGAGTCCGTGTTCGCGTCCCGGCATCGTGCACTGCCCGCGAAGGTGTTCCTGGCCGCGGGTGAGCTGGAGACGCGTCTGGGCCCCGACACGGAAGCGTTCGCGGAACAGCTGCGTGCACATCAGTACGAGGGACTGACGCTGCAGACGGTCCGCTTCGCCGGCGAGCGACATGATCCGGTCATTCCGGCGACGATCAGTCGCGGCCTTCGCTTCCTCTACGCGAAGTAACCCGCCTCACTTCCCGTTTCGACTGAGCACCTGCATGCGCATCACACCTCGCCTGACCCTGCTGTCGATTGGTCTGCTGACGCCGATCGTCTCCCCGGTCGCCGCGCAGAGCACCACCCCCACCATCGACGCGATCATCTCGCTCAAGCGCGTCGGCTCTCCCGAGATCTCGCCCGACGGCAAGTGGGTCGCGTACACCGTGCGCGAGACGAACTGGGAGCAGAACAGCTACGACACGAGCATCTGGCTGGCGGATGTGCGCACCGGCGCTGCGCGGCAGCTCACGCGGGGGCGGAAGTCGAGCACGAACCCCACGTGGGCGCCGGATGGACAGCGCCTGGCGTTCGCCAGCGATCGCACGGACCGCCGACAGCTGTATGTGGTGGATGTGCGGGGCGGGGAAGCCGAGCAGCTCACCACGGGTGAGGACAGCCCGGGGGCGTTTGCGTGGGCGCCCGATGGCAAGAGTCTCGCCGTGCTCTACGCCGATGCGCGCAGCGACGACGACAAGGCGCGCGAGGCGCGGCTCGGCGAGTTCGATGTGATCGATGCCGGCTACCGGATGACGCATCTCTGGGTGCTCGACGTCGCGACGCACGCGCGGCGCCGCATCACGGGTGGCGCGTACACCGTGGGCCGCTTCAGCTGGTCGCCGGATGGCAAGCAGATCGCCTTCGATCATCGCATCAATGGCGCGAACGCCAACGGCGGGTCGGCGGACATCTCGGTTGTTGAGGTGGCGACGGGCACCGTCCGCCCGCTGGTCACGCAGGCCGGGCCGGATGCGAACCCCATCTGGTCGCCCGACGGATCACGTATCGCGTTCGAAAGTCAGCTGGCGAGCCCGTCGTACTTCTTCACGAATGCCCACGTGGCCGTCGTGCCGGCGACGGGTGGCGCCATCACCGATCTCAGCGCCGCGTTCGACGAGAATCCGGGGCTGATCAAGTGGGTCGGCTCCACGATCTACTTCTCGGCGTCGGCTAAAACGTCGAGCTATCTCTTCGGGCTCGACCCCCAGACGCGAAAGACCACACGGTTCGCCGTGACCGACGCGTGGGCCGGATCGGCGTTCACCCTGAGCAGCGACGCGAGCATGGCGGCGTTCGTGGCAAGCGACCCCGTCACGTTCCCGGAGGTGTATGCCGCGCCGCTCGCGACCATGAAGCCGGTCAAGCTGTCGGATGTGGGCGCCGTCACGGCCGGGTGGCGTACGGGCGCCCTCGAGGTGATCTCGTGGAAGAGCAAGGATGGCGCGGTGATCGAAGGAGTGCTGCACAAGCCGGTCGGCTTCGTGCCCGGCAAGCGGTATCCGCTGCTCGTGGTCATTCACGGTGGCCCGACCGGCACGTCGCGCCCGGTTCCCTACAGCAGCGCCACGACCTATCCGATCGATCTGTGGACGGCGAAGGGCGCGCTGGTGCTCGAGCCGAACTATCGCGGCAGCGCCGGCTACGGTGAGAAGTTCCGGTCGCTCAACGTGCGCAACCTGGGCGTCGGCGATGCGTGGGATGTGCTGTCGGGGGTCGATCATCTCATCCAGACCGGCCTGGCCGATTCGGCGCGCGTAGGCGCGATGGGGTGGAGCCAGGGCGGCTACATCTCGATGTTCCTCACCACGCACGATGCCGCCCGCTTCAAAGCGATCAGCGCCGGCGCCGGGATCAGCGACTGGATGACGTACTACGTCAACACCGACATCACGCCGTTCACCCGCCAGTACCTCAAGGCCACGCCGTGGGATGATCCGGCGATTTACGCCAAGACGTCGCCGATGACGTACATCAAGGGCGCCAAGACGCCCACGCTGATTCAGCACGGGGCGACCGATCAGCGCGTGCCGCTGCCGAACGCCTTCGAGCTCTATCGCGGCCTGCAGGATGTGGGCGTGCCGAGCACGCTGATCGTGTATCGCGGTTTCGAGGGCATCGGCCATGGGCCGTCGCGCCCCAAGTCGAGCCGAGCGCTGATGGAGCACAACCTCGCGTGGTTCGGCAAGTACATCTGGGGTGAGGCCGACCCCAAGTTCTGAGGCGAGCGGTAGACGCCCGTCTGCGCCGCCTGCGCCCTCTCTCTTTCTTCCATTGCTCTCCATGTCTCGCCTTGCATCGTCGCTCTTCGCGCCGACCCGCGGCCTGCTCCTTCCGTTCCTCGCGGTGACGGCGGCGGCCTGCGCCTCCACCGAGCGGGCACGCACCGACTCCGCGGCAGCCGAGCCCGCGCCAGCCGCTGCATCAGCAGCCGCCGCCACGCCGGCGCTCGGCCCGGGCGAGGCGATGCTCCCGGTGCGCGGCGGGCGCATCTGGTACAAGCAGTCCGGGCAGGGGAAGGGGCTCCCCATGGTGCTCATCCACGGCGGACCGGGGGCCGGCAGCTTCTATCTCAAGCCGTTCGAAGCGCTGGGCGACGATCGGCCCATCATTCGCTACGATCAGCTGGGCGCGGGGAAGTCCGACCGGCTCACCGACACGACGCTGATGGTGATTCCGCGCTTCGTGGAGGAGCTCGATTCGCTACGGCGCGCGTTGCACGTCGAGCAATGGATCCTCAACGGACATTCGTGGGGCACGGTGCTCGCGCTTGAGTACTACAAGGCGCACCCGGAGCATGTCGCCGGCATCGTGTTCGGTGGCAGTGTCTTTGACTGGAAGGCCTACGCGCAGGAGACCGAGGCGTGGACGAAGACGCTCTCCGATTCCGCGCAGCGTGCGGTGGCGCAGTGGAAGCGCGATGGGAACGACAAGGCGCCCGGGTTCACGGCGGCGTCCGATGAGTTCTATGCGCGCTTCGTGTTCCGCACGCCCAACAAGGTGGACCTCGATTCCACGATGTCGATGTACGGCCAGCCGCAGTACGTCTACATGCAGGGCGCCTATGAATTCGTGGTGACCGGCACGCTCAAGAACTACGACCAGACAGCGGTGCTCCCGACTATCAAGGTGCCGGTGCTCGTGACGACCGGCGAGTTCGATGAGGTGGGCCCAAAGACCGTCGAGCGCCACGCGAAGATGATTCCGGGCGCCCGTTTCGTGCGCTACGCCGGGGCGTCGCACATCACCTCGTGGGATGCCACCGAGGCGAACGTGCGGGATGTCCGCGCGTTCGCCCGTGAGGTGGATGCGCGGAAATGACGGCCCGCCGCGTGCTATAATTGCCGAATGGCTGACGACCTCGCCGCCCTGACGCAGACCCTCGGACACCGCTACCGCCTCGAGCGTGAACTCGGGCGCGGCGGCATGGGGACGGTATACCTCGCGCGCGACCGCTCCCTCGATCGGCCGGTCGCGCTCAAGGTGCTCCCGCCGTCGCTGGCGGAGGTCCCCGAACTGCGCGAGCGCTTTCTGCGTGAAACACGCACGGCCGCCGGCTTTTCGCATCCCAACATCGTCCCGGTGTTCTCCGTTGAGGAACATGGACAGGCGTTGGCGTTCGCGATGGGGTTCGTGGAAGGCGAATCGCTGGCCGCCAAGGTCGCGCGTGAGGGGCCGATGTCGCAGCGCGCCGTCGTGCGCCTCCTGCAGGATGTGGCCTACGCGCTCGCCTATGCGCACGGGCGAGGCGTGGTGCATCGCGACATCAAGCCCGACAACATCATGATCGAGCGCGCGACCGGTCGTGCGCTCGTCATGGACTTCGGCATCGCCCGCGCCATTACGCCGGTGAGTGACGCGAAGGCCGGGCTCACGCGCGTGGGCGAAGTGGTCGGCACCCCGGAATACATGAGCCCCGAGCAGGCGACCGGCGATCATGTCGATGGACGCGCCGATCTCTACTCGCTGGGGCTGGTTGCGTGGTATGCGCTGACCGGCGACACCGCCATGAGTGGCGACAGCACGCAGCGCATTCTCGTGCGGCAGCTCACCGAGCCGGTGCCACCGCTCGGGCCGCTCCGCCCCGATCTGACGCCGGCGCTGGTGGCGGTCGTGGATCGCTGCTGCGAAAAGTCGGCCGAGGCGCGCTACGCGACCGCCGAAGCATTGGTGGAAGCGCTCGACGCCACGCAGCTGGTGGCGGCCGAGATTCCGGTCGCGGTGCGACTGCTCGCGACCGAACTGTCGTCGGTCACGACGCGCGCGCTGTCGGCGGTGGCGATGCTGGCGCTGGGGACGGCCATGATCCTGAGCAACGGCAATGGCAACGTGCTCGCGATCGGCCTCGTCGTGGCGGCCACCGCGTGGGTCATTTTCATGAATGCCCTGCGTGAGATCCGTCGCTTGCGCGGCGCGGGCTACTCGGCAGCGGAGTTGCAGCGGCTGTTGGGGATGACGCTCGCCGAGCAGGACGAGGAGCGGGCGCGGCGGGCTCTGGACCCGGTGCTGAGGAAGCGTCGTCGATTCCGCGTCATCCTGAGTTGGGCGATGCTGCTCTGGCAGGGGAGTGTGTTCGTCATGCTGCGGTCTCAGGCCGATGCCAACGGCAATGTGAAGCTGACGGGCAACGTCGCCGGCGTGACGTTTTTTGCCTCGCTGCTGGCCAGCGCCATGGCCATGGCCATTCTGCTCACCTCGCCCTTCCGTCGATCCTTTCCGCAGCGCCTGTTCGCGTTCACGTGGCTGGGGCCGATCGGCCACGCCGTCTTTCGCTGGTCGGCGCCGCGCGGATCCGCCTCGGCGAGCGTGGCGACCCTGGCGCCGCCGACGCGGCCGGCGCCCGTGGCCGTCACGACGCGCCCCGTGCCGACCGCGACGGCGAACACACCCTCCCTCGAGCGACTCGCGGCCGACGTCGCACAACTCACCGCGCGCGTGGACGCACTCGAAACCCGTCGTCCACGAGAGTCCTGATGCCCGTGCACGCGTCCGCATCGGCGGAGACGCGCTGGACCGTCACGCCCGTGGTGCTCGTCGCCGGGGCCGTCAGTTCGGGCGCCCTGGTGTTGTTGGCTGGCAATCTCTCACCGTTCGCCATCATCGCGGTGGGGCTCGTGGCCGGCCCACATCTGTTCTTCCTACGCCAAGTACGTGAAGAACTGCCGCGCGTAGCGTTGGTGGACCTCGCGGTCGCGCTGCTGCTGCTCGTGACCTCCATCGCGGCGTACCGGCCGTCGATCGTTCGCGGATCCTCTACCGCGTCGCTGATCTTCCTGTTTCTGCCGCTGGCGCAGGCCGCCGCGGTGCTCGTCGCCATGCTGCTGACGAAGCTGATCCGATGGCGGGCGTCTCGTCCCTGACCGTTGCTGCGGCTCCGCCCGCCGAGTATCTATGGAGTGGACCCGAGGCGCATCCCGCCCGATTCACTCGCATTGGGGACACAATGATCCGGAATCGTTCGCGCCGCGTGGCGCTGCTGCTGTCGTTGGTCGTGGCTGGTGCATCGGCCACCCCCGCGCTGTCGCCGGTGGCGGCACAGGCGGCGCCCATTGTCGAAACCGTCGTGCCGTTCGATTCGGCCGGCCGTTTGCTCGTCCTCACGCCATCGCTGGTCTCGCGATTTGGCCTGGTGCCACCGACGTGGCCGGTCACCGGCGCTTATCAGGAGGCGCGGCTCTTTCTCAGCAGTCGCGATGGGTACGTGCTCGTGGCGCGGCTCGCCGACGGCGCGATCTATCGCTACGCGCTCTCCGACAGTGACTTCGCCGCGCTGCGGCGCGCCGTGGAGGTCGCCGTCGTCGCACAGGGGAAGTTGGGCACCAGGCCCGTTGGCGTGAGCAGCAGCCTTGAGGTCTCGCAGCCGGCCGGCAATGCCTTCGTGCGCAATCAGACGTTGCTCGGGGTGATCGCGTATGGTCCGGCCACGGCCGCCTTGCTCAGCAAGTCGAGTGGCGCGGCCGCCGCTGGCGGCTACTTCCTCGCAGCCGGCACGAGCTTCTTCGTGGCCGCGAACACCGTGCGCCATCGAACCGTGACGCGGGCGCAGGCGGCGCGGGCGGCGCATGGGGGCGTTCGTGGGGCGATCACCGGCCTGGGCATCGCCAATATGTACAACGCGAACGGTGGCCCGGAGTGGGGCGCGCCGATTCTCGCCGGCGCACTCATCGGCACCGCGGCCGGTTTTCAGCAGGCGCGGGGGCTGACCGACGGGGAAGCGGCGAGCGCCGGACTCTTCGCCGATCTCGGCGCGCTCACCACCCTCGGGGTCGGCGGGAGCCTCAACGCCTTCCGGCGGCGGCAGGAACTGCGGACCTATACCACCGTCACGCCGGGCGGCACGTTCACGAACAGTTACACCACGACCGATACGCGCATTCGCGGGACGGGGCAGGTCACCATCGGTGCGGCGATCGGCGCCGAGGTGCTCGGCTATGCGCTCGGGCCGCGCTATGCACGCCGCGCGGCGTACAACGTCACCGCGGGGGATGTCACGGCGGTGTTTACGAGTGCGCTCCTGGGCGGGCTGACCACCTCCGGGTTCGTGGGCGAGAGTGCGAAGCCGCCGGCGCGTTTCGCGCTGGGGACGGCCGGCATGCTGCTGGGGGCGTGGGCCGCCGACCGCGGCATGGTTCGCACGGCCGACCGCACCGCGGCCGATGGCACGCTGTTGCAGCTCGGCGCACTGGCCGGTGCGCTGATGGGTGGGGGCGTGGCGGCGCTGGCCGAAGCGGAAGGGCAGGGCGCGGCGCTGATGGGGGGTCTGGGCGGAGCGCTCGGTCTCCTGGCCGCCGACAACATCATCAAGCCGGTGAAGGACGCCGGCCCGCTGCGCGGGATCATGCAGAGCGCGTCGCGTCGACTGGAGGATCGAGTGCAGCTGTCGATTGGGCCGGTCACGTCGGTGCGGATCGCGTTCTGAACGCGTGCTGATCCCGTTCTGATCGTGCGGGAGCAGTCGCCCACCTCATCGGCGCGTGCCGTAAAGGATGTCGCGCGATAGAATTGGGCGACCCCTGCGCGGAGAATGGATGAGAACAACGGCGAGACGCTGGCGAGCCGTCGCCAGCGCGCTGCTGCTGGCAGCGAGCGCCCGGCCGAGTGAGGCGCAGCCCTTTGTGGAGCAGCGCTTCAACGGTCCCGTCGTGCCCATCAACTATGTGGACGCGGGGAAGGGGCCGCCCATCGTGCTGCTCCATGGCGATAGCCAGAACTGGCGCGTGTGGGAGCAGAATGGGATGCTCGCCGACCTCGCGCGCGACTACCGCGTCATCGCGATCGATCTGCGCGGGCGCGGCAAGAGCGGCAAGCCGCACGATCCGGCGGCCTATGATCAGCAGTTGCCGGAGGATGTCATCGCGTTGCTCGATCACCTCAGGATCAAGCGTGCGCATGTGCTTGGGTATTCCTACGGCGCCCATGTCACCGTCGAACTGCTGACCCGCCACGCCGATCGCGTCATCACGGCGATCCTTGGTGGTGCGGCGGGGCGGATCAGCGTGACCGATGCGCTGCTGCAGCAGTACGAGCTCGAAGCGCGGGAGCGCGACACCGACTGCCGCTCGCGCAGTCAGGTCAACCGCCTGTCGCCACCGGGGTCGCCGCCCCTTTCCGACTCGCTCTTTCAGGTGATGCGTGCGGCCTGTTTTGCCGATCCACTCATGGACAGCAAGGCGCTGGCGGCGTCGAGCCGCGGATCGAGTCGGCACCCCATCACCGAGGCGCAGGTCCGCGCGATCACGACCGTGCCGCTGCTCGGGGTGGTCGGGACCGAGGATCCCTTTCTCCCGGATTTCCAGAAGTTTGTGCGCTGGAATCCCGCGCTGGTGCTCGTCACCATCGAGGGCGGGACCCATGGGAGCGTACAGCTGCAATCCGCGCCGCTGCTCGCCGCCGTGCGCACCTGGCTGGGCGTCTATCGCCAGAAACCCTGACCCCAAGCCGCGGCGATGCGCCTCCCGCGCGTCCGCGAATTGCGCGCCATTGACGACTGCTTCGCCGATGCCGCCAATCGCATGGACTGGGCGCAAGCGGTACCGCACGGCCGTCATCTGCGGTTCAGGAAGGGGAGGGCATACTGGAACAGCCGTTCCACCTCTCCCCGGGCCCACTCATGCGTCGCTCCCTGCTGTTCCTCCTGGCCGCCACGGTTCCCGCTGCGGCGGGCCTCCCTCTGGCGACTCTCGCGGCCCAAGCCCCGACCTACCAGCTCTCGCGGAAGATCGCCATCGGCGGCGAGGGCGGGTGGGATTACACGACTATCGATGGCGACCGCCTCTATCAGTCGCATGGCAACACGATGGTCGTGGTGGACCTCGCGAAGGAGACGGTGGTCGGCACGCTCGCCAACACCAACGGCATTCACGGCGTGGCCATCGCGCCCGAACTGGGCCGCGGCTTCACCAGCAACGGTCGCGATACCACCGTCACGATCTTCGACCTGAAGACGCTCGCGGTCATCAGCACGGTGAAGGTGACGGGGGCCAATCCGGATGCGATTCACTACGACGCCGCGAGCAAGCGGATCTTCACCTTCAATGGCCGCGGGCTCAACGCCACCGCCATCAATGCCGCAACCGGCGTGGTCGACGGGACCATCCCGCTCGGCGTGAAGCCCGAGTTCGCGCAGACGAACGGCAAGGGGCTGCTCTTCGTGAATCTCGAAAGCGATACCGGCCAGATCGCCGTGATCGACACGAAGACGCTCAAGGAAGTGAAGCGCTACTGGTTGCCGGGGTGTGAAGGGCCGTCGGGGCTGGCGCTCGATCGCGCGAACAACCGGTTGTTCTCGGTGTGCGGCAACAAGCAGATGGCCGTGAGCGATCCGAGCACCGGCAAGGTCGTGGCGATGGTGCCGATCGGCCCGGGCGTCGATGCGGCGACCTATGACGCCGATCGCAAGCTCGTCTTCGCCTCGAACGGTGGCGATGGCACGGTGAGCGTGGTCCGCCAGGAGAGTGCCGACAGGTACACCGCGGTCGCGACCGTCGCCACGAAGCGCGGCTCCCGCACCATGGCGCTCGATCCGAAGACGCACCGGCTCTATCTCGCCACGGTGGACTACGGGCCGGCGCCCGAGACGCCCGCGGGCGGCCGCCCGGCGCGCGCCCCCGTCGTCCCCGGCTCGTTCGGGGTCCTCGTGGTGGAGTCCAAGTAGTTGCCGAGTCGCGGCACGCGAAGACTCGCCCTTCTGGTCACGTTCGTCAGCCTCGGTGTTCCCCGGCGGAGCGCCGAGGCGCAGACCGTTCGCCCGGTCACCCGCGCCGATGCCATTGCGAGCGCGCGTGGTGCCGGCGCGCGACTGCGCATCGCGCGTGCCGATTCGAGCGCGGCCGGCGCGACGCTCGCTATCGCCCGGCAGTTCGAGAATCCGCTGTTGGGCGGCCAATACACCGGGAGCGCACCGCGTGAGCACTACACGCTCGATGTGCCGGTGGACCTGCCGTGGATTCGCCGCGCGCGGGTAGGCGTCGCGCAGGCGGCACTCGTCGCAGCCGACCAGCGCTTCCAGTTCGAGCGCGAAGCGGTGGCGTACGATGTGGACACCATGTACACGCGGGCGCAGGTCGCCATCGCGCGGCAGGCGCTGTCGGCGCAGTCGGCGCGCGACGCCGACTCGCTGCTCACACTCGCACGGCTTCGGCGCGACGCCGGTGATGCGAGCGAATTCGATGTTCAGCTGGCCACCGTCGTGGCGGGGCAGCTCGCCGGCGCCGCGAGTGCCGACTCACTCGATGCGACGAGTCTGCTGCTGACGCTGCAATCCCTCATGGGGCTGACGGCGGCGGAGGTGACCATTGCCCTCACCGACACGTTGGCGCCCTCGCCGGCAGCGCTCACGCCTGAATCAGGCACGCCGCTGCTGATGCGGGCGGCGCAGGAAGATCTGCGTGCGGCGCAACTCGCGGTGACGTTTCAGCAACGCAGTGTGATTTCGGGGACCTCGCTCTCGGTGGGCTATGAGACGCGTGATCCGAACGGGACCGGTTCGAGCCTGCTGCCCAGCTTCGGGCTGGCGTTGCCGCTGCCACTCTTCAACCGCAATCGCGCGGCGGTGGCGCTCGCGGAGTCGCAGCGCCGCCGCGCCGAAGCCTCGCTGCGGCTCGCCGAGAGTGAACTCGCGGCCGCGGTGGCGCGCGCGACGCGCGCCCTCGCGGTAGCCACTGCGCGGGTGGCCCGCAGCCGCCAGTTGCAGGGGAACGCGGAACGCGTCGCCGCGCTGTCGCTGCTCGCCTATCAGGAAGGCGCCGCCACGTTGCCGGCGGTACTCGAAGCGCAGCGTGCGGCGCGCGAGGCCCGCGCCCAGTATCTCGATGATGTCGCGGCCGCGCAGATCGCCGCGGGACTCGTCCACCTGCTCACCTTCAGCGAACCGGCTCGGCCGTGATGGCACTCCCGCAATTCCCCTGTCGGATCCGATGGAGTGCGCTGCTGCTGCTGGCAGCGTGCACCACGCGCGAGCCGGCGCAGGCCACCGCCGATACGGCCGACGCCAAGGCGGCGGCCGCTGCACCGAGCGCCGAACCGGCGGGCGACGAACCGAAAGTGCAGGCCGTCGTCGCGGCGACCGTGGTGCCGGTACAGCAGACGAGTTTCGATGAGACGCTCGACGTGGTGGGGGCGGTGGTCGCGCATCCCGGGCGCGTCGCCCAACTCGCGGCACCGGCGCCGACGCGCGTGGCGCGGGTCGGCGCGATCGTCGGTCAGTCGGTGGCCGCGGGCGCGATGCTGGTGGAGTTCGAGGTCGCGCCGTTCGAAGCCGCGAAGGTTGGAGCCGATCGGGCGCTTGAAGTCGCCGAGAAGGCGCTGGTGCGCGCGCAGCGCCTGGCGGACGCGGGAGTGTTGCCGCGCAAGGAGGCGGAAGCCGCGCAGGCCGACGTCGCGAACGCCCAGGCCGCCGCGGTGAACGCGCGGCGCGCCCGCGAACTGGCGGTCCTGCGCGCCCCCTTCGCGGGCGTGGTGACGCGGCAGCTGGCGGTGCTCGGCGGGAGCGTCGACCCCAGTCAACCGCTGGTCGAAGTGGCCGACCCCAATGCGCAGGATGTGCTGCTGACCGTCTCTCCCAGCGATGTGGCGCGGGTGCGCACCGGTGGTGCCGTGACGCTCTTCAGTGGCGGCAGCGCTGGCGCGCCGGAAGGCACCGCGGTCGCGACCGGGCGCGTGGCCGATGTGGGGGCGGCGGTGGACAGCGCGGCCGGCGGGGTGTTCGTCCGGGTCGCGATCCGCACGCGGCAGCGCCCGCTGCGCTTTGGCGAAACGCTGGTGGGGCGGGTTGGGCTCGGAACGCACGCGAACGCGCTGGTGGTGCCCACCGAGGCGCTGGTGCCGAACGGCGAAGGGTATCGCGTCTTTGTGGTGGACAGCGCTGGGGTGGCGCACGCGACCGATGTGCAGGTAGGCGGGCGATCAGCCACCGGTGTGTGGATTCGCGAGGGGCTTACCGCTGGCATGCAGGTGGTGACCGGCGGGGCGTACGGCATGGATGACGGGGCCAGGGTGGCGCCGGTGAAGAAGTGAATCTCCCGCTTCGCCGCCTCTCGCTGTTTGATGTCCTCGCGTCGCAGCGACGGCTCATCTACCTGCTCGTGGCGCTGCTGAGCCTCGCCGGGGTATGGGCGGCCACACGCCTGCCGAGCGCGATCTATCCCGAGCTCACCTTTCCGCGCGTCACGATCGTGGCCCAGGGATCGAGCCTCGGCGCGCGCCAGGTGATCTTTGGCATCACTCGCCCCATCGAGGAGGCGGTCAGCATCGTCCCCGGTGTGGTGCGGGTGAAGAGTCGGAGTATTCGCGGCGCCAGCGAGATCAACGTGACGTTCACGGAACGCACCGACATGGAGACGGCGCTGCAGCTGGTGCGGACGCGAGTCGAGCAGATTCGCGGCGATCTCCCTGCCGATCTGCAGATCGAGATCGAGCGGCTGACGCCGAGCCTGTTTCCGATCCTCAACTACAATCTTGAAGGCGGCGATGCCGCGACGCTGTACGACATCGCCCGCTATCAGATCAAGCCGGTGCTGTCGCGCATTCCGGGCGTGGGGCGCGTGGACGTGCAGGGTACCGATGTCCGGGAGATCGAGGTCATTGCCGACCCGGCGCGGCTCGCGGCGGCGGGGCTGACGTATGACGCGTTGGCGCAGGCCATCAAGGCGGGGATTCAGGTCGACGCCATTGGACGCGTGGCGCGGGACTACAAGCAGTACCTCGTGATCACCGCGCAGGAAGCGCATTCGGTGGAGGATATCGCGAACGTGGCCGTCCGCGGAACGCTCCGCGTGCGCGACGTAGCCACGGTCGTGCCGGGTACCGAAGACCATGTGCGACTGGTCGCGGGCGACGGCAAACCCGCCGCGCTCATCAACGTCACGCGTCAGATTGGCGGGAACGCCGTGGCCGTACGGGACAGCGTGGCGCTGGCCGTGCAGGCCATTGCCCCCACGTTGCCGCCGGGGGTGCACCTCACCCCCGTGTATGATCAGGCCTCGCTGGTGGTAGATGCCATGACCTCCGTGCGCGACGCCATGCTCATCGGCGCGGCCCTGGCGGTCGTCATCCTGCTGCTCTTCCTGCGCCATCTGCGCATCACGGCCATCAGCGCGGCCTCCATTCCGCTCACGCTCGCGGTGAGTGTGTTCGTCATGCGGCTCGCCGGGCAGACGTTCAACCTGATGACCCTCGGTGCGATGGCCATTGCCATTGGCCTGGTGATCGACGACTCGGTAGTCATCACTGAAAACGTGGTGCGGCATCTGCACATGACCCGCAACCGCACCGCCGCCGTCCGCGATGCGCTGGGCGAGATTTTGTGGCCCGTGACCACGAGCACGCTCACCACGGTAGTCGTGTTTCTGCCGCTTGGGCTGCTGGAGGGAGTCGCCGGCCAGTTCTTTGCGGCGCTGTCGCTCACGCTCACGATTTGCGTGCTCGTGTCGCTGGTGCTGGCGGTGACGATCATTCCCCTGCTGGCGGCGCAGTTTCTGACCGCACGCGATGCGGAGCTGGAGCAGGCGTCGACGGTGGCGCCCGGAATACTGGCGCGCCTGGGGCGAGCCATTGACCGGATCTCTGATCGGTATGCCGATCTGTTGGGTCGCCTGCTGCATCGCCCCGGGCTCATGATCGGCGCGGCCGCCCTGCTTGTCGCGGGCGGTGCCGTGGCGTATCTGCGCGTCGGCACCGGATTTCTTCCGGAGATGGACGAGGGCTCGTTCATTCTGGATTACTGGACGCCCGGCGGGACCGCGCTCACCGAGACCGATCGTCAGCTCCATATCGTGGAGCGGATTCTGGCCGGCACGCCTGAAGTGGAGAGCGTGTCGCGGCGGACGGGCGCCGAACTGGGGCTCTTTGCCACCGAGCAGAATCGCGGCGACATGAGTGTGCGCCTCAAGCGACGCGCCGAACGGGACCGCTCCATCGAGGAAGTCATCGACGAGGTACGCGGCAAGGTGGCGGCAGCCGTGCCACGCGTGCGGACCGAGTTCGTGCCGATTCTGAGTGATGTGCTCGACGACCTGTCGGGGTCCTCGCGCCCCATGGAGATCAAACTCTTCGGATCGGATCTCGCCAAGCTCGAGGGCTACGCCAAGGTGATCGGCCCGCTGGTGGCGAAGGTGGAGGGACTCGAGGACTACTACGGCGGGATCCCCGAACCGGCTGCCGAACTGGCCATGGCGGTCCGCGGCCCCGAGGCGGCGCGGCTGGGGCTGAGCCCCACCGATGTGGGCGCCGCGGTGAGCAGCGCGCTGCTGGGTGTTGCGGCGGGCGAGGTACGGCTCGACGATCGGGCGATTGCCGTCCGAGTGCGCGCGCCGGACGCGGTGCGGCTCGATGCCGAACGGTTGGCCGCCTTACCGGTGGTGTCGCCCCTCACCAAACAGGCGACGCCGCTGTCGGCCCTCGCGACCTTTCATGCGGCCGATGTGCGCAGCGAGTATCTGCGTGAGAATCAGCAGCAGCTGGTCGCCATTACGGCGGGTGTCGAGAACCGGTCCCTGGGTGATGTGATGCGCGAGGTGCGCGCGATTCTCGCGGCACATCCCGCGCCCGCCGGTATTCGCGTGGAGGTGGGCGGCCGATATGCGAGTCAGCAGGAAGCATTTCGCGCCTTGCTGCTGGTGCTGGCGCTCGCCGCGCTCAGTGTGATGGCCGTGATGCTGCTCCAGTTCCGCTCGTTCGCCGAGCCGCTAGTGGTGCTGCTGGCTGCACCACTGTCATTCGTGGGCGCTCTCCTCCTGCTGCTCGCCACCGGCACGGCGCTCAATGTGTCGAGCTTCATGGGGCTCATTCTGCTGGTCGGCCTCATTGTGAAGAACGGCATCATTCTGCTCGACTTCACGCGGCACCGCATGCACGAGGCCGATGTGGACCTCGAGACGGGCATTCGCGACGCCGCGCGCGTGCGGCTGCGCCCGATTCTCATGACCACGCTCTGCACGCTCTTCGGGCTGCTGCCGCTCGCGCTTGGCATCGGCGCCGGCAGTGAGCTGCAGAAGCCGCTCGCCCTCGCGGTCATCGGCGGGCTGGCGCTCTCCACGCCGGTGACGCTGTTCGTGGTGCCCGTGTTGCTGGTAGCGGTGCGCGGGCGTGGCTGGCGCGTGCCGACCGAAGCGGCGCACGCAAGTCACTGAACACCGAACACGCGCGCTAGCGGCGGACCACCCGAAACGCGAAATCACGCCCCAGCCCAGGCTGACCCGGACCGCCGTAGGCGAGGGTAATCCACAACACGGCCAGATGCTCCAACTGGCGTGCACGCGTGAGAGGGCCGGCATCGATGCACTCAAATCCGAGCGACGTGGCCAACTCGGCGGCGACGTCCTTGGCCGATGCGTCATTGCCGGCGGAGAACATCACGCTCGCCTCGCCCGCATACCGCGGCTCGGCCATGTTCGCGTAGCCGGTGGTATTGAAGATCTTCACGACCCGAGCCTGCGGAGCGAGCGCCTGCACCTGCTCGGCACCCGACTCACCCTGCGCCCCGTGCTGGAGCGCGAAGCCTGGTCCGAGCGGATTGGTGGCGTCGAGCAGCACCTTGCCGGCGAGTGCCGCTGCCTGGGTAGTGACCAGCGGCGCTACGGCATTCCACGGCGTTGCCAGCACCACCACATCGGCGTCGCGCACGGCATCATCGATGGACGCGACGCGCACATGCGGTGGCAGTGGCGCCGAGGCATCGAGCCCCTTGATGGCACCCGTCCCGCGCGAGGGATCGCGCGTGCCGAAGGTCACCGCATGGCCGAGGGCGGCCCAGCGCAGGCCGAGCGTCCCGCCAACCATACCGCTGCCAAGAATCGCAATCTGCATGCGCACTCCGAATTAAAGGACAGCCAGCGCCAGCAGATGCGCGGCCAGCGTGTCGGGCTGCGCGGCGAAGGGCGCGTGCCCGGTCTCCATCGCAATTACCGGCGCGCACGGCCGGGCCGCAAGGAACTGCGCCTGCAGCGCCGGCGTCACGGCACGGTCGAGGGTGGTGGTCACGTAGCTCCGCGGGACCCGGCCCCAGCGCGCATCGCTCACCGTGAGCGGGGTGCCGAACGGGGCGGTGGCCTCGGCGCGGCTCCCCGCGATCAACGGCGCCGCGACCGTGTCGGCGACATCGTGGAAGAACAGCGCGGGCATGAGCACCGGGTCGATGCCAATCGTGGACCAGTCGGCTGCGGGGCGCATTGCCGGGGGCACCTGCGAGGCGGCATCCTGCTGATCGCGAATCGTCTCGCCCGCACCGAGCAGATACGCGGCGACATACACCAGTCGCTGCACGCGCTCCGGGCGCTGCTCGGCGACTGACGAGATCACGATGCCGCCCATGCTGTGCCCCACGAGGACGACCGGTTCCGCCGCGGCATCGACCTCGCGCAGCACGCGCGCCGTGTACGCCTCGAGCGTCTGGCCGGCGAGCGGCGTGGAATCGGCACCGTGCCCGGGCAGATCCGGGGTGCGCACCGTATGGCCAGCGGCCTGCAACCGCGCCGCGACCGGCGTCCAACAGGTGGCATCGAGCCACGCGCCATGCACCAATACGAACGTCGACATGCGGAAGACTCCTAGGCGCCGAGCGCCTCGATGACGGCGCGCGCGGTTTCGGCGCCTGAGAAATTCTGTTGACCGGTCACCAGATTGCCATCACGCACCGCAAAGGGGCGCCAGAGGCCGGCCTGGATGTAGTTCGCGCCGAGCGCCTTGAGCGCATCCTCGATCCGCCAGGGCATGACATGCCGATCACGGGGCAGGGCGCCCATCGCCCACACCGCCTCGTCCGCGAAGTCCTCTTCGACGTTCGCGAAGCCTGTGACCGTCTTGCCGCGCACGAGCGGCGTGCCGTCGGCGAGCATGGCGTCGCGCAACAGCGCGGTGCCGTGGCAAAGCGCGGCGGCCACCTTGCCGCGTTCGTAGAAGCGCACGAACAGGTCGGTCAGCGCCGGCGTGTTCGCAAAGGTGAACATCGGCGCCTGGCCACCGGCCACGACGATGGCATCGAAGGTCTCGATGTCGAGGGCGCTGATGGGCGTGGTCGTCTCGATCAGGGCCGCCAGCGCCGGAGTGTGGATGAACCCCATGCTGATCAGGTCCGAGGCGGAATAGCCGCTCGGATCCCGCGGGTCGCTGTAGGCATCGGCCACGACGGCACCGCCTGCCGGACTGAAGAGGACCACCTCGTAGCCCCGTTCGGTGAACTCGTAGTAGGGATGAGTGAGCTCACTCCACCAGAAGCCCACCGGCCACCCGGTGGTGGTGGAGACGGCGGGATTGGCCAACACGAGCGCGATGCGTTTGCGACGGGTGGCTTGGAGCGGATTGCTGTTGCGGAGACTCATGGCGCGGGCGGGTCAGGGTGGTCTGGTGTGTTGACCGCCACGCTAGCATTGTACGGTAGTCCGCAACAAGAACGCACCTGAAACTTCCATAGGTACCAATTGGTGCCTATGGATCCACTCGGCTTCTCATGCCTCGCCCCGTCAAGCGCGCTGCCAGTGCGGCCTCGCCCACCGATTTCTTTCTGCGCTTTCCCGGCAGCACGCTCGTCATCACGCTGCTCGCCGACAAGTGGACGATCCCGGTGATTCATGAGCTCTCGCGCGGCACGCGGCGCACCGGAGAGCTCAAGGACGCCCTCGGCAGTGTCTCGCAGAAGATGCTCACGCAAACGCTGCGCATGCTCGAACTGTCGGGCCTCGTCGAGCGAAAGGTGTACCCCGTGGTCCCGCCGCGCGTGGAGTACTCGCTCACCCCCATGGGCGAGAGCATCAACGAGCCGCTGGCCGGCCTCTGCGAATGGGTCGAGCGTCACGGCGCCACCCTCGCCGCCCTCCACGCCCGCCGCCAACGCGCCGCCGCCAAACGCGAAGCCACCGCCTAAAGCCGCAGTACGTCTTCCCGCCGTACGTCTTCCCGCCGTACGTCTTCCCGCCGTACGTCTTCCCGCCCTCCCCCCCGTCTCGTGTCCACGCTCCCCGACACCTACCTCCGCGCCGACAGCGCCGCGATGTTCGGCAAGCTGGGCCGCGACGTCGAACAGGCGCTCGCGGCGTACGCGGCGGCCCCCGCCGAGAACGCTGCGGTGCACACCGACATGCTTCACGCCGCGGCCGACGCGGTATGGCGGTACTTCGTCGTCCGCGAAGCGTGCGGCCTCAACGACCACACGCCCATCATCGAGACCTACGCCATTCCGCCGGACGTGCTGGCGCGCGTCGGCACGCCTAAGCCCGCGTTCCCGCGGTAGTCAGCGCTTCGCCGCGAGCTGTCGCCCGAGAATGGCCGACAGACGCTCGGCGACGACTCCGGGGTGCGTCATCTGCGGCACATGCCCGTTCACGGGGAGCACGTCGAGTGTGGCCTGGGGAAGCCGCTTCTGCAGCCACACACCCACGATGGGCGGCACCGCCGCGTCGAAATGGCTCTGCAGCAGGTCCACCGGACAGGTGATCTGCGGAATGAGCGCCCGCATGTCGAGCTGAAAGACGAGGCGCACCATGTCGAGCGCAATATCCGGACGCATCTCGAGCAGGTTGCCGATGAAGTGATCCAGATGGGCGCGCGTGGCGTGCTCGCCAAGGGCGATCGGCGCGAAGCCGGCGATCCAGCGTTCGAGATCGATCGACGCCGCTTCCACCAGCGCCTCGATCTGCAACGCCGTGAAGCCGCCCCAGTAGCCCACATCGTCGATGTAGCGCGGCGAAGCGCCGAGCATCACCAGCCGGGCGACGAGATCCGGTGCGGTCTTCCAGACGAGGCCACCGATCATCGCACTCATGGAGTGGCCGACGAACACGACCTCGCGCACGTCCAGCGCGCGCAGCATTGCGACGACATCCGCCGCGTGTCCCGCAAGCGTGGTGTGTCGCCCGGGGATCCACGCGTCCGGGGGCGTGCCCGCTGAGCCCGCGTAATCGAAGCGAATGACGCGCCACGCGGCGGGGATCGTCGCCGCCACGGCGTCCCACGAGGCGGTCGTCGTGCAGAAGCCGTTGGCGAGCACGACCACAGGGGCGTCGGCACCGGCGGTGCCGGCGCGTTCCCTGACGCGAAGGGTCTCGAGGATGGAGGGCACGATACCAAGCAATCTCTCGCTGGTTCGTCCCTTCGGAAGACTCGCGTGCTGCGGCAACGAATGGCCGCGGCTTCATGCCGCGGCGAGAATCTCGGACAGCACCTGCACGTTGATGTTGCCGCCGCTCACCACACACACCACCCGGCCACCACCGGCCATCCCACGGCACGCCGCAGCGACACTCGACGCCCCGGCGCCCTCGGCGATGACGCGGACGCGCGTCGCGAGCTGCCGAATGGCCACGCGGATGTCGTCGATCGACACCACGCACGAGCCCGCCAGGAGCGACTGCGCCAGCGGCCACATCTCGTCCAGCACGCGCGCACTGCCGATCCCGTCCACGAAGGTGGGGGTGTACGTGATGCTGGCGGGCGCACCGGCCGCCAGCGCCGCACTGAAGGCCGCCGAGGTCTCCACCTCGCTGGCGAGCACACGGGCCTGCGGACGCCGCGCGCGCAGCGCGGTCGCGATGCCGCAGGCGAGCCCGCCGCCGCCATAGGGCACGACCACGGTGTCTACATCCGGCAGGTCCTCGAGAATCTCGAGGCCAATCGTCCCATTGCCGGCCATGACCCGCGGGTCGCTCACCGGGTGAATGAACAGCCCATCCATTCCCGCATAGTAGTGCGTCATCATCACCTGCCACCACTCGGCAAACGGCACGCGAATCACGGTGCCCCCGAGGCGCGTGATCGCGTCGATCTTGGCCTGCGGCGCGTGATCGGGCACGATGGCGGTGCAGGGGACCCCGCGCGCGCGGGCCATCCACGCCACGCCCTGTGCCATGTTCCCCGCGCTGCAGGTGTAGACCCCACGCGCCAGCTCGTCGGCCGACGCCAGCGCCATCGCGTTCGCCGCGC
The DNA here is from genome assembly GCA_019752115.1 of Gemmatimonadaceae bacterium. Classification (NCBI taxonomy): domain Bacteria; kingdom Pseudomonadati; phylum Gemmatimonadota; class Gemmatimonadia; order Gemmatimonadales; family Gemmatimonadaceae; species Gemmatimonadaceae bacterium. The sequence goes on along the minus strand of JAIEMN010000077.1, from coordinate 1,410 downwards.
CACGAATCTTGAAGGCGCCGATCGGTTGCAGCGTTTCGAGCTTGAGCCAGATCTCGGCCGGCGTGTCCTCCACCGGCAAGCGGACCAGCGGCGTGCGCACGGCCACGCCCCGCAGGCGCGCGGCGGCGGCTTCGATGGCCGCCAGATCGAGCGTCTCCGCGTGATCAGTCATGCGTGCGCTGTCCACCGATCTCCACCGCCACGCCGCGGCCGAGCGCCCGGGCCTGTTCGTACACGTAGTGCGTGGCGGCGATATCCTCCACCGCCAACCCGAGACTCTTGAACAGGGTGATGTCGGCCGCACTGGTGCGACCGGTGAGCGTCCCACGCAGCACGTCCCCCACTTCGCCCACGATGTGTGCCTCGGTGATCGCCCGCTCCTTGAGCGGAAACAGGTAGTCACCGGCTTCGTGGATCGTACTCTCCTTGCGATCGACAAAGAGTCGCGACACGACCACCGCCGCCGTATCGAGCTCGCGCGCAAAGGCCACGCTCGACCCCACGGCGTTGATGTGGGCCCCGGGGGCGATCCAGATGCCGTCGAGGATCGGCTCCTTGGCCGCCGTGGTGGTGCAGATGAGATCGGCGCCGTCCACACACGTGCGCACCGATGGCATGACCTCCACCGTGAGACTGTGCCGCGCCGTCATGCGGGCCGCGAAGGTCCGCGCGTTGTCGGCGGAGCGGCTCCACACCCGGACCCGCCGCAGCGGGCGTGCCACGCGCATGGCCGCGAGATGCGTCTCGGCCTGCGTCCCCGAGCCCAGGATGGCGAGATCGCCGGCGTCGTCACGGGCGAGCGCCTGCGTGGCCACCCCACTCACCGCGGCGGTGCGAATCGCCGTGATCTCGCTCGCATCGGCAATGGCTACCAGCCGCCCATGGGTGGTCTCGTGCAGCAGCACGACGCCGATGTGACTCTCGAGCCCCACCGCGCGATTGCCGCTGAAGACGCTGACATCCTTGAGCCCCATCATCCCGAGCCCCGGCAGCCACCCGGGCATGACGCCGAGCGCCCCATTGTTGGCCGGCGAACGCAGGATACTGCGCAACGGCTGCACCGCCTCGCCCTCGGCGAGCGACACGAGGGTCTGATGCATGACGCGCATACAGGCGTCGATGGGGAGGAGGTCGCGGATGTCCTGGGCGGAGAGGATGAGCGTGGGCATGCGGACAATCTGCGAGCGGGGCGGGATTTTCGGAGGGCGGAGGTCAGAATTGAGTACCCCCTGAGAGCTCAGGGTGAAGAACGTCAGGGGGAGGAGGTCAGGACGGCACGCGGTCCTGAGCGCTTCCGCCTGAGTCCTGCCCCCTGATCTCTCGGGGGTGACTCTGTTCAGCCGGGATGATCGGTAACGCTTGGACCGGGATGATGGGTAACACTCGCGGAGCCGGGAGCGAGTCGGTCAG